>VBQB01000191.1 GCA_005887855.1 Verrucomicrobiota bacterium
GGAAAAGCCAGCGGCACCATCCGCAGTTCCAGAGTTAGGACACGCAAAGCACTCTCTCCGCTTGCCCGAGCGATCTTCATCGTCGCGGCGTTACTCCTCGCGCTTGCCATCGTGTCAGTAATTTTTGCGCCTGCGATCCTGCGGTCGCTCGGAAAAAGCCAGGTAACATCATCACCCCAGGTTCCAGCCATTCCATCACCCCCGTCTCTCGCCGATACCATTAAGAGCGCAGTCGCCAAGCAGATCACCGATGAGTTGCAGGGCGAACTTTCTCGTAAGAAAAACGCCGCGGTCCAGCCACCTCCTACCGGTTCGGCGATCCCAGAGAAAAGCGTCGCTGTTCTGCCGTTCGACAATCTTAGCCGCGACCCGGACAACGCTTACTTTTGCGAAGGCGTGCAGGACGAGATTCTCACTCGTCTGGCAAAGGTATCAGACTTGAAAGTCGTTTCGCGTACATCGACGCAGCATTTCAAAAGCTCTCCAGATAATCTGCCACAGATCGCGAAGCAGTTGGGTGTGATGCACGTCCTCGAAGGCAGTGTGCAGAAGTCTAACGATCAGGTGCGCGTGAATGTGCAACTGATCAACGCGCTGACCGACGCGCATCTTTGGGCCGACACATACGATCGAAAGCTTACCGACATATTCGCGGTCGAAAGCGAGATCGCGAAAACGATTGCTGACACGCTACAGGCGAAGGTGACGGGCTCGGAGAAACAAATGATGGCGGCGCAGCCGACGAGCAACACGGAGGCGTACGAGCTTTATCACAAAGGAAAATCGCTGTGGGAGAAGCGTTCCGGTGATAATATTCCAAAAGCGATCGCCTATTACGAGCAGGCGATTGCGCGCGACCCGAATTATGCGCTGGCTTACACAGGTCTGGCCAAAGCCTATATCCTGCTCCCTTTTTACACGGGTGCGGACCGGCTCGATGCAGGCTCGAAGGCCAAAGACGCGGCACTCAAAGCTCTCCGTCTTGATCCCAATCTGGCCGAAGCGCACGCCGCGCTCGGCAAGGTACTCTTTTTTCGCGAGATCGATTTGGCCGGCGCCATGCGCGAATACAAACGCGCGATCGAACTCAATCCGAACGACGCGACGGCACATCATTGGTTCGGCAACGACAGCCTGGCAGCCCTCGGACGATTTGAGGAGGCCATTGCCGAAGGCAAGCGCGCGATTGAGTTAGATCCGCTGTCCACAGTTATTAACGTGGACCTGGGTGAAACCTTCTATTACGCCCACCGCTACGACGAGGCTGAGAGGCAAATGCGAAAAACCCTCGAGATTGATCCAACATCCTTCTACGCGCACTATAATCTCGGCATCGTTCTTCAATTAAAAGGCGACTTGTCTGGCGCGATTGCCGAATACAAAAAGGCAAAGCAATTAGGCGACAATCCACTTGTGTCGACGCTCTGCGCTCAGGCTAAAGCTCAGGCTGGCGACAAGGATGCCGCGCTGCGAATGCTGAGCGATCTCGATAAGATAAGTCAGCACCGCGAAGTGGTTGGCTACTTGCGCGCTCTGCTTTATCTCAGCCTGAACAATAAAGATGAAGCACTGCGCTGGCTCGAACAGGGTTTCGCGGAACGCGATGGCTCCAATATCTGCTGGATCAAAGTCGATCCATTGCTCGATTCATTACACGGCGATCCGCGCTTCGAAGCGCTGGTCCAAAGAGTGGTCGCGCCGAAATCAGAAGCGAAGCAGTGAAAATCGATAACTTCTTCGCCGAGCTGAAGCGACGCAATGTTTACAAGGTCACGGTTGCAGATATCGCCGCGCGCGCGATTATGAATCGTGCGGCGTCTCACGCCGCGCCGAAAGAGCTCGGCAGCGCCTGCGCCCATGCCACCGCCGCCATAAGAAGCTTGGTCAAAGTTATTCGTCCGCAAAAGATCTGAGCCAAGGCGATAAAGATGATTTACATCCGCACGCAAATTCGAGATCGAAATGAACCCTCAATTCGTTAGCTGCTTCGACCCATCAGATGTTCATCGCCGCCCGCAGTTCGTTGCCTCCGCCGCGGTAGCAAAACAAAGAGCCGCCACGCGGCGGAGCGTGACGGCTGATTGCAAAATGCGGTTTGTCTCTTTCCGCAGTCCTAGTGATTATCCACGACCGTTTGCGCTGCAGGCTTGCTCAGTTCGAGCTGGGTACTCACCTTTTGCAAACCGGCGGTAAGCGCTTGAATTTGCTTTTGCTGCTCCGCGAGTCTCGACTGAAAGTCCTGCTTTAACTGCGCGATGGTCGCTTTCTGTTCCTCTAATGTCCGGTGTTCTTTCAGGAACTCGTTGAGCAACATCGCGTTCACCGCGTCGTAGCGCACGGTGTAAACCTTCCCTTCTGCATCTCGGACCACCAGGTCGGGGTTTACCTTCGCTACGTCCTCGGCTACGAGGCCAAACTGCCGGATGCCGTCGGGATCAAGCTCTTTCTTGTAATGGAATGTGACCGGCTTGAGCGCGAGGATCACTTCGCTCGCCTTATCCATCCGTCTGATCTCATCCTTGAAGCGTGCCGACGAGGGTGTCGTCCCGAGTTGACCATTGGCGTTTATGAAAACCGGCGTACCCATCGGAGCAGTCTTTCCCACAATGCCAGCCATGTAGGTGGCCGTCTGAGTTCCTACCGTGCCGATACGGATGGTGTTGGACTCGCCAGCAATACCAACGTTCCCGACATCGATGTTGTTGTCGCCCGTCGTGAGATTGCTACCGGCGAAATTGCCCAAGGCGATGTTGCCGATACCAGTTGTGTTATTCAAGAGCGCATCATAGCCGCTGGCCGTGTTGCTGTTGCCGGTTGTGTTGGAGAAGAGCGCAAAATAACCAATTGCCGTATTGTTCGGCCCGGTAGTGTTGGAGAAAAGCGCGAAACTACCGGTAGCCGTGTTCCGGATGGCGGTGGTGTTGGAAAAGAGCGCGTCATGACCATCGGCCGTGTTGTTGTTCCCGGTTGTGTTGAAAGTCAGTGCAGCACGACCAGTAGCCGTGTTGCGTTCGCCGGTCGTGTTGCTATTGAGCGCAGCAAAACCGTTGGCCGTGTTTCTAACGCCCGTTGTATTGGTGCTAAGCGCTGTAGAACCGGTGGCAGTGTTAGAGTCGCCCGTTGTGTTGCTGAAGAGCGCATCAAAACCTATGGCCGTGTTCTCGGTGCCCGTTGTGAGGCTGAAGAGGGCATCAGTGCCCTCCGCGGTGTTGTCGCCGGCGTAGCCTCCGTCCGGTGGTGGCGATAGACCGGCTCATCGAATTTGTTATGAATGAAGTTTTCGTTTTCATGGGACAACCTTTCCGTTCCGCCCGATTGACTGGGCTTGGCGGCAGGAAAATCACCGGTTTAATAGGATTCTTAGGATTCTTTTTCATTTTTCTTGTCCTTACATATGGTTTATTCTTTTTTGTTCACGCAGGAGGCCCAAGCCGACTCGCGCGTGGTCAGCTTTGCTCTGCCCATTATGAAAGTCTTTAATTTGCGGCTGAATTTTTCTGAATTGTTCTGAAACGACGATGCAAGCTACCCCCGCTCACCTCTACGAATTCGGCGATTTCCGACTCGACACGGCGAAACGCCTCTTGCGGCGGCTGGATGGGACGACGGTGCCCCTCACACCGAGAGTGTTCGAGACGCTCCTCTACATGGTGGAGCATCACGATACCGTCCTCGATAAGGAGCGACTGATGGAGGCGGTCTGGCCCGATTCGATCGTCGAGGAGAACAATCTGAGTCAAAACATCTCGACGCTGCGGCGTATTTTTGGCGAAACGCCGGGCTCACACAGCTATATCGTGACGGTTCCGGGTCGCGGTTATCGATTCGTTGCCGAAGTTAGCGATCGAACCGACAACGGCAGTGCCACGGTGAAGGCAGAGCAAGGAGACGGGCCAACATTGGCAGCGAATCGAACGGACGCGGCTACAGCGAAGGGTCGACAGCGTTCGCGTGGCAAAACTGGCGGTCCGTGGGCGCTTGCTGTTCTTGGCGTAATTGTGCTCGCAGCCGCATTCCTTGCGCGAGGACCGAGCGTTAGCAGGCTTGAGAAACATGGGGTTGGAAGTGCAGTTCCTGCGACTGCGCCCGGCACAGTTGGCGAGCGCGTCAATTCGATCGCGGTGTTGCCGTTCGAGCCGCTCGGCCAGGACACGAATGATGAATTGTTGGGGCTAGGCATGGCTGACGCGGTAATCGGCAGAATGAGCAATTTAAAGCAACTCGTCGTTTTACCGACAAGCGCTGTGTCGAAATACAAGGGACCCGCAAGTGATCGGCTCGCGGCTGGGCGCGCTTTACAAGTGGATGCGATCTTGAGTGGAACTATCCAGCGGTCCGGGGACCAGGTCCGGGTCACTGTGCAACTTGTTCACGTTGCAAGCGGCCGCACTATTTGGTCGGAAAAATTCGACCAAACATTTACCGACATCTTCGGTATTCAGGACTCGATTTCCGACAGCGTGGTCCGATCGCTTGCCCTTGACCTTACTACCGACGAGCAAAAGCAGCTGGGAAAACATTACACCACAAACGTCGTCGCCTATGACTCGTATCTGATGGGTCTTTACTTCTGGAATAAGCGATCCAAAGACGGGCTTGAGAAAGCGATCGATTATTTTCAGCGCGCCGTCGAGCAGGACCCGAATTATGCACTCGCGTATGGGATAATGGCTGACTGCTACTACTTGCAGCTATTTTACGGCTACGACTCCGCCCCGGATCGGATCGGCAATGCCAAGGCAGCAGCAGAACGAGCCTTGCTCATAGACGCTTCAGTAGCCGAGGCTCATGTGGCAGCAGCAATGGTTAAATGTTATCAAAAAGATGGTCAAGCAGGCATGGAGTCGTTGCGCCACGCCATCGCATTGAACCCCAATCTGGCTATCGCTCACCAGCGCTATGCGTGGGTACTATCCGGGTTCGGACACTTGGATGATGCCGTGCGAGAGATGAAGCGCGCGCAACAGCTCGACCCGCTCTCGCCTGCTAACAACACAGCCTTGGGAATCATCCTCGCTTTTGCCCGGCAGTTTCGTGGCTCTTTGGAGTATTGTTACAAGGCCGCCGAATTAGCTCCCAATGAAGCTCTCATACAAGAAAACCTGGCATTCGCTTACGCTTTAAACGGCATGTATCAACAAGCGATCGAGCATTATCAAAAGCAAGGTGAACTTAATCCGGAGAGCAGAGGGGATGTTCTCGCCTCAATCGCGACGGTGCTTGTGACGGCAGGTCGTAACGCGGAAGCCGAGGGCATTATGCGCGAATTGCTTGACCCTGCGGGAGCAAACAAAACCGATCCTTACAACATGACGAGGTTATATGCCGCTCGTGGTGAGAAGGAGCGGGCGTTCGAGTGGTTCGATAAAGCGCTGCAAACAAGTTCCGAAGATGTGCGCGGCCAGGCACGAATGATCCGATACGATCCGATGTTGGATCCGTTGCGGTCAGACCCCAGGTTCGCGGATTTGTTGCGTCACCACAACAAAGCTTCGCTTCTCAGCACTCGTTAAGAAGGCAAAGTCGATACAACCAAAGTATGGGCAACTCCATCGTGGCGTGCCTCGGGCCAGACGCGACGTTGCATCGCGGCTACAGCATTACGATGAACGAGCGCGGAAAAATCATCCACACAATCGCAGCAGTTAGGCCAAAAATGAAAATTCGCACCCGCGTCAGCGACGACGAGCCGGCTTACTTAACTGTGTGTTCATGTGGGCTTCCTTTGGGTTTTTGACCCCTAGCCCACTGTCCGTCAAATTAGGGCAAGCCTAGTCCTCACTTTTGACATAACATGGTCAAGATTTGCGAAATGAGGAATCACCGTTCCAACTTGAATGCCAGCGTTGCCAATGGCGGCAAGTTGATAAGAATCGAATGTTGGCGACCCATCCATGGGACGTCCTCAGTTTGGACGCCGCCAAGATTTCCTACATTACTGCCGCCGTATGTTTCGGCGTCGGTGTTGATGAGCTCCCGATAGAAGCCGGATTCGGGGACGCCTAACCGATAGTTGTAGCGCACGACAGGCGTTGCGTTCACCACGAATGCCACGATGTCGCCGTCGCGCGATTTTCGAAGACCAGCCGGCGCAGGCCGTCGTGACTGGGAAGACTAACCAGTTGCCAGTCGAGGCTCGTGTCGTGGTTCCATTCGTTCCGCTGTCCGAATTCGCCGCCCATAAAGAGCAACTTTTTGCCTGGCTGCCCATACATCCACGCCAGAAACATCCGCAGGTTCGCAAACTTTTGCCATTCGTCGCCCGGCATCTTGGATAACAAAGAGCGTTTCCCGTACACCACCTCGTCATGGCTGAGCACAAGAATGAAGTTCTCTTGGAAAGCGTAGAGCAGCGAAAACGTGATGTTACCGTGATGATATCGCCGGTAGATCGGGTCGATGCTCATGTATTGCAGGAAATCGTGCATCCAGCCCATGTTCCATTTGAAGCCGAAGCCCAGCCCACCTAGATAAGTCGGACGCGATACACCGGGCCAGTCGGTTGATTCCTCGGCGATGGTCATGATTCCAGGGAAACGCTCGTAGCAAACTTCGTTGAAACGTTTCAAAAAATAGATGGCGTCGAGATTTTCGCGGCCACCGTAAACATTCGGGATCCATTGGCCGGGCTTTCTCGAATAATCGAGATAAAGCATCGAAGCTACGGCGTCGACGCGCAGACCGTCGATGTGATATTTGTCGAACCAAAAAAGCGCGTTGCCGATCAGAAAATTGCGGACTTCGTTGCGGCCAAAATTGAAAATGAGCGTGCCCCAATCCTGCTGCTCGCCCTGGCGCGGGTCCATGTGTTCGTAGAGATCTGTGCCATCGAATTCGGCCAGCGCATGGGCGTCCTTGGGAAAATGCGCGGGCACCCAATCCATGATCACGCCGATGCCGGCCTGATGACATTTGTCGATGAAATGGCGGAAGTCGTCAGGCGGACCGAACCGGCTGGTGGGCGCGTAATAATTTGTGACCTGATAACCCCATGAACCTTCGAAGGGATGCTCGGCAACCGGCAACAACTCGATGTGCGTATACCCCATTTCGAGCACGTACGGCAGCAACTCCTCGGCAAGTTCGAGGTAACTGAGGTGCCGAATTCCCCTGCCCGCAGCAGCTTCGCGCATCGATGCGGGCGTGGCTTCTTCAGTTTTGCGACGCCACGAGCCGAGGTGCACTTCGTAGATACTGATCGGACTCTGCGGCCAGTTTTTTTTCCGGCGTGCCTCCATCCACTCGCCATCGTTCCATGCGTAACGCTCCAGATCATAAACCAGCGATGCGGTTGATTTGCCGGGCTGATTGAAGAAGGCGAATGGATCGCTCTTGAGCAGGACCGCGCCGGTCTGACTACGGATTTCGAACTTGTAGTGCGCACCTTGCTTGATGCCGGGCACAAATAATTCCCATACGCCGCTGCCGATGAGTTTGCGCATCGGGCTGACCCTGCCATCCCAGTTGTTGAAATCCCCGACCACGCTGACGCGTTGCGCATTAGGAGCCCATACGGCGAAATAAACGCCTGCCGCATCGCCGATTGTGCGCAAATGGGCGCCAAATTTGTCGTATATCTTCCAGTGTTGTCCTTCGGCGAACAGATGCAGATCGACCTCGCCCATGATTGGCCCGTACTGATATGGATCCCGCGTGAGCTGCTGTGATCCGTCCCTGTCCGTGATACGGACGTGATATGGTAGATCGCGGGGCGCGCCCGGCACTGTCGCGCAAAAGAATCCGTCCTGCTGAATTCGCTCCGCTGCAATCGGCTTCTCCGCTTCTCGATCCAGCACGATATCGATCGCGCGCGCGTCAGGGCGAAAGACACGAATCTCCAAATCATCACCAACGCGGTGCGGACCCAACACGCGGAACGGATCAGCATGCGTGCCGGCAACGAAGCGGTTGACCTCATCCCTCGGCAGGCCGGCAATCTCGAAAGCTTTTATTACGTTCTCTTGCACCTTTAAGCGGTAAAACGGATTGCTTCGCTGTGCAACGTTGCAAGGTGCGCACGCACAACGCGCCAGGAGTCTGCGTTACCTATAGGAAGGAGAATAATGCCATGGCCAAAGTCGTTAAAGTCATTGAACTGATGTCACAATCGCCGAAGAGCTGGGAGGATGTTGCACAGGGCGCAGTAAGCGAAGCGACAAAAACGCTGAGGAACATTCGGTCGATTTATGTCAAGGAATTCACCGCTGAAGTGGATGGCGGAAAAATCAGCAACTATCGCATCAACGCAAAAGTCACCTTTGATTTAGAGACAGAGCGTTTAGGTTAACATAAATGTGGGAGCGGCCTCAGTGCCACGCGGCGATCATCGGGACTAAGGTCCCTCCCACATTATTTTTTCGGTCTCAGCAGTGGAAACAGGATTACGTCGCGGATGGACTCTGCACCAGTGAGCAACATTATGAGTCGATCCATCCCGATGCCGATGCCGCCGGCGGGCGGCATGCCATGCTCGAGCGCGAGAAGAAATTCCTCGTCGATTTTTTGCTTCTCTTCGCCCGCCTGTTCAAGCAGACGCTGCCGTTGCACCAGCGGGTCATTTAACTCGCTGTAACCAGGTGCGATCTCCGCCCCGTTAATGATGAGTTCGAAAACGTCGACGAGTGAGTTGTCGGTTTCGTTTTGTCTTGCCAGCGGCACCAGCTCTTTGGGGCAGTGCGTCACAAACAGCGGATCGATCGTCCTCTCCTCGACGAGTTTTTCGAACACATGCTGCGTCACCTCGAAATCGGCCAGCTGCGGTAAGATCTCCAGTTTGAATTCATTCGTAGCGCGATCGCGGCGCTGTTCGCTGGAGAGGTCGAACCAATCTTTCCCTGCAACCTCCCGCACCACATCGTGGTAACGCGCCCGGCGCCACGGCCGTTGCAAATTGATCGTGCGAACAACTT
>VBQB01000298.1 GCA_005887855.1 Verrucomicrobiota bacterium
CGAGCGAGCAAGCGACCGTGGGAAGCTACCGCGCCGCTCGTTGCCTCTGGCCAGTGGGGCACGATTTACGATCTGGAACCGACGGCTCGCTAGGCAAGGCGCTATGCGCTAGGCAAATTGCCGACAATTCAAGCATCGGAGCGTGTTCGTGGCTGCAAGGAACGCTGACCTTGCGGCGAACCCTTCCGCAGTCGCCGAAACGGATGTGCAAGGAAGACGAAATAGATGGCGCTCACGAGATCGTCAAAGCTGCAAGGAGGACTCGTTAGGTTGACCCGCCCACTCCTTAATGTTGTGAAAACGTTTTCGATGGTGAGCTCCGGCGGGCTAGGGATGCTCGTGTAATGCCGCCCGAAGGCATGCAGCCGGTGCGCGTCGGAAGTCGCAATCAGCGGCTTGCCAAATTGCGATGCAACTTTCGCCGCGCGGCGATTCGGATTCAAGAAACCCTTGTGAAAATGGCAAAATTCAATCGCGTCGAAACAATCTATTTCTCTAAGCAGACGCCGGCCAATTGAGCCGCCAAGAACATAGAATGGATGCGGTGCAATCGTAAAAATCGACTTCCCTCGCCGGGCGCGCAGCTGTCGTAAATCATCGAAATTTTTGAGCTCTGCGATTTCTCGGGCGGTCACGTTCAGCGCGACGACATCCGCGCCGCACAACCTCACCTCCGCTGCGGGGATAAGCAAAATGCCCATTGCGGCCGCATCTGCGAATACTTCCTGGCGATCAAAAACGGCGTCATGCAATGTGATCGCCAGGGCACGAAATCCAAGCAAGCGAGCGCGTTCAAGCAATTGATGCGCGGAATAGTCAACGGCGTCTTTGGGATCATCGAGCGTGTGGATGTGAAGATCGATTTTGATCCAATCGCGCTCGCCCGTTTCACTCGCTAAGATCGACATTACCTAAGAACCTAAACGCGGATGACGCGGATTTCACGAATCGGTTTCGCGCTCGCGATCGTGATCGTAATCGAGAAGCAAAATCGAGCATGAGTCTGGACAAAGCGCTTGCGAGCGTCGGCGCTCCATTTACCGTTCACCAATCACTCTTCACGGAAAGCCAACCCGCCTTTGCGTTGCTACGGCGCGGCAGGCGGCTTCCGCTACAAACGCTCGGGTGGTGAAATGGCAGACACGTACGTTTGAGGGGCGTATGCCGAAAGGCATGGGGGTTCAAGTCCCCCCCCGAGCACCACTTGGGCAGTCGTGCAGCTCTTCAATGCTCCGTCCGCTGTGCGAAGCATTTAGAACTTTGCGCGCTCGGTTGGTTCCGATAGCTTCGTGGCAGTATGGAATCGCTTTATCTTGTCGGCGTAGCGGTATTGGCGCTGTTCGCATTCGTCCTCGCGATCATCCTTTTCAAGTTTTTCACAACGTGGCTCCGGGCTCGAGTCGCCAACGCTCCCGTCGGAATAGGAAAAATGATCGGCATGAGTCTACGGAAGGTGCCGGTTGGATTGATTGTCGACAACCGCATTACGGCCGTGAAAGCTGGTCTGGATATCTGGAGCGATCCACTGGAAGCGCATTATCTGGCGGGCGGCGATGTCAGCCATGTTGTTCTCGCCCTGATTGCTGCAGACAAAGCAGGGATTTCGCTCGACTTCAATCGAGCCTGCGCCATTGATTTGGCGACCAAAGGAACCGGCAAGACGGTGCTCGAAGCGGTGCGCACAAGCATCAATCCGAAAGTGATCGACGCCCCGAGCCCAAACATGGGTCGTACGACAATTGACGGCGTCGCACAAGACGGCATCGGGGTGAAAGTGAAAGCGCGCGTGACAGTGCGCTCCCACCTCGATCGATTCGTTGGTGGCGCGACCGAAGAAACCATCATTGCGCGTGTCGGCATTTCAAAAACCGTGCTCGCCAAAGGTCTCGACAGTAACACCGCGTTTGAAATTCTCTCGATCGACATTGCCGACGTGGACGTTGGCGATAACATCGGCGCGAAGTTGCAGACGGAGCAGGCCGATGCAGATAAACGCGTTGCACAAGCTAAGGCCGAAGTGCGCCGGGCGGCCGCCGTGGCCGTGGAGCAGGAGATGCGCGCTAAGACGCAGGAAATGCGGGCAAAAGTGGTCGAAGCCGAAGCACTCGTACCTCAGGCGATGGCGGACGCATTTCGTTCCGGCAATCTCGGCATAATGGACTACGTGCGCATGAAGAACGTCCAGGCAGACACTTCCATGCGCGAATCAATCGCCGGCGGAGACAAGCCGCGAGGGGAAGGAACGTGATTCGTCAACGGTTACAAAGTAAAAGGAAAACGATTTAACGGTCGAAACCCATGCACCTCGATAATCTTCTTTTCATTCTGCTCATCGCCATGGCGGCGTTGTTCAGATTGCTTGCGAGCAAAGCGGGCGAATCAAAAAAGGGAGCGCAGAAGACGGATCAAAGATCGACAGTTACGCCGCAGGTGAGTGAGCCAATCAGGCGAGCGCCGAGAGAAACAGATGAGGAACGCATTCGCCGTTTTCTCGAAGCGCTCGGACAACCGGCGACATCGGCGCCACCACCGCCAATTGTACCTCGCACAAATATTCCTCCGCCACCTCTCGCACCAATCCAGCCTCCGCCTGGACCATTTTCTATGCCGCGCGGTCGATTTACTTCCGAAGAACGCCGGAAAAGGCGCGTAATCCTCCACGAAACTCCCCGGGTAACCTCGCCCGTTTTTGAAGTTCAGGAACGGCACGTGCAAATCGAACCGCCCAGTGACATCAAATCGCCGGTGAAAACAGCCGCAAGTGACACTCGCCAAAAAGCAGGGACCGCACCCATTGGTACCGATATCGCGGCGCTACTCCAGTCATCGGCAGGCTTGCGCAACGCAATTATTCTTCGGGAAATTTTGGGGGCGCCACGAAGCTTGCAATCTTTCGATCTCGTCGGAAGCGCTTGAGCTTCGGCACGGCCTTCGTAGTTTCAGACCTTCTGCTCGCCGGCGTGGCGGAACTGGCAGACGCGCTGGACTCAAAATCCAGTGATCGCAAGATCGTGTGGGTTCGAGCCCCTCCGCCGGCAGGATCTGGCCGATTTTGCATCGAAAAAGGCATTGCGTACGCCTCTGAACACGAATATTCTTAGGTTATGTTCTACCGAGCGCTCATTATCAGCATTCTTTTCACAGGAGGATTGGTTCTCTCCGCGAACGCAGCATCTTCTTCCATTCAAGGTGATGTTCTAGGGGCCGACGGCCGACCTTTAAAAGGCGCGGAGATCCGCATCGAGCGAAAAGATAAACCGACCGCCCCGGCCACGATCATTACCACCGTCAAAGGCTATTATTCATCCGCCGACCTGCCGGCAGGTCTTTACAAAATCAGTGTTGTCGTGGGCGGCACGGTGAAGTCAGCCGTCACTGTAAGGACAGTTGGAGATAATGCGCGGATCGACTTCGACATGAGCCACTCGGCCGGCAGCGTGAAACATTACGTCTGGGTGCCAGGTGGGGTTGGGAGCCATCTTGGGGGACGTTGGGTTCAAGCCGATCCTAATGGCGCCCCCCGAGCCTCAGCGTTGAACGTCCAGGTGGATAACGGCCAATTGGTCCGTCAAATGGAGCGAAGGCCGTACGGTACTCGCCCCTAATAGAGTTTGAGAGAGACAATGCTGGGGTAGCTGCAACGCAAAGCGGCTTTACGCCAGCAATGGCAGTCGCTGAGTCATAGGGTGCAATTTCGAAAACGCGCGATCATTTCCGATCGCGCGTTTTTAATTCTGCGCTTGCGTGTTTAACGTTTTTACGAAATCGCGCGCCAGCATAAGGACCGTGAAACACATGAAAATTGGCCAGAAATAAACTTGAGCAAATTGGACCTCAAGTTTGCGCGTCCTCTCTTCGGTCGTAACGTCAGCTTATGTTTATCAAATCGCTTCGAATCGGTTGTGTTGGGTTGATCCTTTTTGCTGCAAGTGCATGGGCCGCGCCATCGGTTCTTGAAGGCGTTGTCAAGGATCCCAACGGACGACCAATCAAAAGCGCCGACATTCGAATCGAAGCCAAAGATGGCAGCAAGTTGCTCAAAACCGTTAGAACAGATGTGAACGGCCATTATGTTTCAGACGCTTTGCCAGCTGGCAGTTACCGGGTCACTTTAATTCTGAATGGTGCGGTAAAGGCTTCGATCGACAGCGCGAAGACCAAATCGGGGAAGCCAACGCAGCTGAATTTTGATTTGAAATCAGCATCAGCATCGCAGGCATCCGGTCCCGTAAAGAAAGGTAAACACAAGGTATGGGTGACGGCGGGCACCGGAACTCATCTGGGCGGTCGCTGGGTCGAAGAGGATGACACTGGCGCTGCTCCCAGTAGTGGAGCCAAGGCAGACAGAGTGGACGCGGTGGATGGATCTGCGTTAAAAAAACTGCAAGGCACGGCCGGCACGCGAACCGGGCCGTAGCGCCGGCCACTAATTCCACGCACGATTTCCAGAGCGCGATCATCTTGCTCATCGCGCGCGCCTTCAGTTTCAATGCGGCGCTTGCATCGTTTCGGTTGAAAACAGTGTCTTCACGGATTCGCGCGAAAGCACGATAATCGTAAACACGCCGAGAATTGTCCCAAGGGGAATGAAGACGCACTCGATACACGCCACAACGAAAGTGAACCAGTAACGTTTTCGACGAGAAAGCGATCGACCGGCAAAAGCCAGAACAAGGGCAAACACTGCGCCGAGCAGAAAAAGAAAAATTCCCACGCCGACAAGCGCCCACCCGAGCGCGGCCGGCGGAGGCTGCTGACTTGGATTAGTAGGTGGATGGCGAGATAGCGCGACGAAGACAAATCCCACCGCTGTGTAAATGAGCGGGAAAAAGGAGCAAAACGCCGCCGCGCCCGCGACCACGTAATGAAAGATCGACAATAATCTGAGACGTTCGGCGTCCTGATTCATTCGTTAGGCGAAAGAATCATCGATGTAAGCAAGATGAGCTTCATGAGGTAATATATCCCTCTTCGCCGTGCTCATTGATGTCGAGCCCCTGGCGTTCGACCTCCGGGGCGATGCGCAGACCGATCAAACCTCTGACGACTGCGCCGATTATGGCGGTCCCAACAACCGCAAGCGCAATCGTGATCGCGATTGCCATCAACTGCTGTAGCCAGAGCGTATGGCCAATAATCTTTGCAAGACCGTTTTGAGTAGCGGGATTCAGCGGCGCGGTCGCGCTCAGTGAAAGATTTGAATTCACACTGGCCGTCGCGAGCAGACCTGTGAGAAATGCGCCCAACGTTCCACCCACGGCGTGCACGCCAAAAGTATCAAGCGCGTCATCGTAGCCGAGCAGTGACTTCAATTTCGTGCAGGCGAAGAAGGGAACGATGCCCGCGCAAATACCAATAATCACTGCGCCGGTTGGATCGACATATCCACACGCGGGCGTAATTACCACCAGGCCACCAACCGCGCCGGAACAAAATCCGAGGACGCTCGGCTTGCCCCGCAGCGCGTACTCGAGCATCGCCCAGGTAAATGAAGCGATCGCCGTCGCGAGAGTCGTCGTCATGAATGCGTTCGCGGCGATACCGTCCGCGCCAAGGGCGCTGCCGGCGTTGAAACCGTACCAACCGACCCAAAGCATTCCCGCGCCAACCATGCAAAGGACCATGCTGTGCGGCGCCATGACTTCTTTTCGAAATCCGAGCCGTGGACCAAGCAAAACGCAGAGCACCAGCGCGGACCAACCGGAAGACATGTGCACGACAGTGCCACCGGCAAAATCAATGGCGGTGATTTTTGCCGCGGAATTCCAAATGCCGTTCATCCATCCATCGATGCCCCAGACCATGTGCGCGAGCGGGAAATAAACGGCGAACATCCAGACGGCGACAAAGGCGAGGACGGCGGCGAACTTCATCCGCTCCGCGACCGCACCGATGATCAACGCCGGCGTAATGATCGCGAACATGAGCTGGTACATCGAGAAGACGTTCTGCGAAACCCAGTAGGAATAATCGCCATTCGGCCGCGCATCGACGCCACGGAGGAACGCAAACCTGAAGCCTCCGAAAAATGGCGAACCGTGTGAAAAAACAAGTGAATAGCCGACGGCCCACCAAAGAATCGCGACCAGCCCGGCGATGCCAAGACATTGGGCCAGGATTGACAATACGTTTTTCCCACGAACGAGACCGCCGTAAAAAAGAGCGAGACCGG
>VBQB01000299.1 GCA_005887855.1 Verrucomicrobiota bacterium
GACTGACGGCAACGGGATCGCGCTCCAAGATTGCGCAACGGAACGAATCGTCAGCAAATTCCTTTGCTGCCTCCGAGTGCTTAGCCACAAGTGCGGAAAGCTCCTTGCGCAGAGGGCGAACATCACCACGCTGGAGGAACGGCTGCTTGGCGAGTTCAATCGGGGGACTCCATTTGCGCGGCGCGAGGGCACGACAACGCTCCCAAAGCGCGCTCGACTCGGAATAACGCCGCAGGTAACTATACGTTCTGGCAGCGTCGAAGAGCCACTCATTATTGCGCGGGTCCAACTCAACGGCGCGCTCGAAGTTCCTGATCGCTTCTGTCCAGCGGCCCTGATGACGATCGATCATCCCGGTGATTAAATATATCTCGGGATCGTTTGGGAGCGTGCGCCGGGCGAGTTCGAGTTCGGCGCGAGCACGGGCGTAATCGAAAAAGCCCCAATAGGCATACATGGCCAGTGCGCGGTGGACTTCTCCAGCATCGGGTTGGAGGCGGACAGCATTCTGGATAGCGGCATTGGCCAGCTCACGACGGGCCGGAGTGTGATCGTCCCAAAGGAAGATCTGGAGATGCTGCTGGCCGAGGTCGCAATAAGCGAGTACGAAATGCGGATCGCGCGCGACCGCCTCCTCCAGCAAACGCACGGGTTCCAGCAGATTCCGAGGCCCGCCTTCGTCGGATTCAAATTCTCTGGCGTGAACGTAAAGTGCGTTCGCGACGAGATCGGTGGTGGGTTTGCGCTCAATGGCCACTCTTTCAGCCATTGAGGTTTTGGTGTGAAGCTGCTCGGCGACTTTTTGCGCAATCTCGCTTTGGACAGCAAAGAGATCGTTCAAATCGCGATCGTATTCCTCGGCCCAAACGTGAGTATCAGTGCGCGTGTCGATCAACTGCGCGTTCAAGTGAATCCGATCACCGCTCCTGCGTGCGCTTCCTTCCAGCACGTGAGACACGCGAAGCACATCACCGATCTGGCGCACATTTCGTTTACCGCGATATTCCATCACGCTTGTCCGGCTAATGACTTTGAGATCGGCGATCTTCGCGAGCTTGGTCAGAATGTCATCCTGCACACCTCGATCGCCGTCGCCAACAAACATGCCGGGCACAACCCGGCAGGCGATTCTGCGTGCAACATCGCTCCGCAGGTTTCACAGATTTCGCGTGCTGCATCTGTTGCCATAATCAAAACGCCTGTTGCCCCACGCGCGCAAACACGCTGCGCAGCCTGCGCAGCTCGTCGTCCACCTCGTGCGGAGCGCTCACTGTCTGTATGATCTCGCGCCGAACCGCAGCTGCGAATTGCTGTCGCAAGCGGTAGATCAGCGTCTTGACTGCGCCGAGACTGAGGTTCGTCCGGTCCGCTACTTCCTGATAACTGGCGTGCAGTTTAATTCCTCCGAGAAAAGGCGACAGCGCTTCGAAGAGATTCGCCTTCCCTTCCGCAGCACATTCTGCGCGGACCTTGTCAAGCGCGCGCTCCAGCACGACGCTCGCCCAACGGGCATCGAGGATTTCATCCGGGGCCGCTTCATGATCGGCGCGCAGGTGATGGAGCTCCTCGGCCTCGAGCTCGTCCGTCGAGATGAATTGCATTCGGCCGCCGCGTTTCAAGGTGTGTTGCTGCATGTGCTCGTCGGCAAGGCAGCGCTTCAGCGCTCCGAGGAGGAAACTGCGGAAACGTCCTCGCTCCCGAGAAGCGCGCTGGAGCGTCTCGTTTTCCAAAAGGTGCTGAAAAAAATGATTGCGTTAAATCTTCAGCGTCGTGCCTCGAGTAGCCGCTGCGGCGCAGGTAAGCATAAATGGGTCGCCAATAGATTCGGCATAACTCCGCCATCGCCGTGTGTGCACGCGCCGGCATGCTTGCTCCCGCAGCGAGGACCATGCTCCACGCGGTTTCCTCGAAACGCTGGTCCGTTTCATCGGAAATACTGGGGGAGACCATGTCCGCATCTTACGCATAAATCCGAAGTCGCGACAAGCTCGTTCGGCCACTTGAAGATCGGCCATTGCGAAGCACGTCATTGCGTTAAAGGCGTTTCGATTCGAAGGCACAGATGCGGATGCTGGCCGCTGCTGCGAACGATTCAGGGAACGGCGGGTCATACCGCCGTTCCCTGGTGGAAGTTTTTCGCCGGTTCTATCAAAGACGCGTCGCTGTTTCAGTAGCGCAGATCGGAGGTCCTACCGGGTTGCCATTGATATCGTAGAGTTGAGACGTGCCGGTGGCGGTATAACTACTTGCTGAAACGTCCACGACCACCTCCCGCATCTCTATACGCCATCCCGCAAGAGTGCCGTTGGGATTTAAGACGAAGAATTTAACAGTGTAAGAATAATTTCCGCCGGTCAAATGGTCCCAAACTCCGCGGCCAGGGCCGCGTGCCACGACCAGCGGCGGCGAGACAAAAGCAGCGAATTCCTGCATTGTGCCCCCGAATATAAAGGTGTTAAGCCTCGTCAAAGTTGGGCCGTTATTGCAAACGTTCACGGTCACATTCCATGCTCCTTCTAGTTTCCCCCCCACCAGCGTGTCTCGCTCGAGGCCGCGTCCCGGGTCAGTGCCCTGAGTGCCGGCGGCAAGCAAGAGCAGGCCCGCCGAAACCAACAGAGCCACCGAAGCTCGTCTAAGATTGGTTTTCGTTAAATTTGTTTTCATGGGTGTCATTTTCTTTCTTTTTAGGTTTGTGATTTTCTTTCCGTTGTTTTGGCCTCTTTGATTCTTCGCCATGTCGCCTTTGCGTACCGCATTCGCGGGGCTCCGGCGCACCGGGAAGGAACCATTTCTGGCCGTTCATTTCCTCTTCTCTCCAGATCCCGCCGAAAAAGTTTCAGGAAATTTTCTGCGGCCCAGTATCCCGAAAGGCATAGCTGACCATCTTCGGGAATCGAAAATGCATTGTAGGGCGGGCGCTCCGCCTGCCGAAAGCGACGGAAACCGAAGCGGTTGCCCTACAAGGGAACATTGTAGAACAGGCTTACGCGTGCACAGGCGAAGCCAAAGCGACTGGGCGTGCTGAGCGTTTGCGCCATCAGGCACCTGACCATCTTCAGAAAATCCAAAAAATCAGCCGCCACGCTACTGGGGGCGTGACGGCTGTTTGCAAGTTGCTCCGCCGCGTCATGAGCGACGGCTCAGCCTTCTACGGGGTAAAAGAGATCGCAACAACGTCACCGGCTTCCTCGGTAACGTAGAGCGTGCGCGTCTTTTCATTCAGCGTCATCGAAGTAGGGTGGCTCAGGCAACTGGCGATCACAGTCGGTGGACCAGCCGGATCGTCAAAACGCAACACCAGTCCTGGCCCTTGGAAAAACGGACCCGCTGAGGCGTACTGGAGCACCAGGTAACTGGTTGCACTGCGCGTTTTCATCGGACGAAGGCCGATAGCGTCTGTGCGCCCGGTAATTAACGGCGTGTCGCCTCCCGTCGTGGGATCGATCTGTTCCACCGTTGATACTCCCGTTGGGAACGGAGCGCCTCGAAAAAGGGTCACCAAAAGGTGATCGTCAAAAGCCGCGATGCTGGTTGGCACAGCTTGCAGGAACGGGCCGCCAAGGGCCGGGTACAGGGGATTCGGGATGTTGGGGAACGCGACAAGCGGTGAGAATGATTACGGCAGAACATTAACCGCCCACGCCAGATTCCGACCGCCGTCGGTGACGTAAAGCATGTCTTCCACCCCAACCAGGCCAAATGGATTGGAAAGCTGCACGTTGTCAGGAAAGCACGGGAGAGGGAAGGGTACGTAGTCAGGGAAATTAGCGACTATCCGGATTGTGATCTGCCCGCTGTCGTTCGGTAAAGTGACCGTCTGGTGATCGGCCAGTGCCTGCTCATCGGCTGGAGTTAGTGTGAACCTGGTCGTGATTTGCTCCACGTTGGCGCTGAACTGGATGGCGAGAACCGAGCTAAAGATCGGCGAGGACGGCCCATTGGGGTTTGGTCGATCCGATCCCGGACAGGGGCCCGCGCGGCCAACGTCGCCTGTCCCCATTGCGACGTAGAGGGTGCGACCGCTCATGAAGAGACCCGCCGGTCCCGAAGGGCTCCCAACGTCGTTAATCCCGGACGGCAGCCCGTCCAGAAGCGTTCGGCGATTGCCGCTCGGGGCAACAATGGAAATGCGTCCACTGCTCGGCGCGCCGGTGCCGCTTTCAGAGACCAGCAGGTTACCCTGGTTTGTCAGAGCTGTTCCGAGCGGCTCTCGAAGCCCGCTGACGAGTTCAGTGCATTGCGCGTCTGCATGTGCGGTAGCGAGCAACAATAACGCCCCCGACGCCAGCCCGACG
>VBQB01000300.1 GCA_005887855.1 Verrucomicrobiota bacterium
TTCGCGAAAAGTTCTTCTGTCGACACGTTCGGACGATCCGCTGGCGATAGCGCGGCCGTTTCGAGTGCCTTGTTCCGTGAGCCGAAGCGCGTCTTCATAACGGTCGATGAGTGGGCCCCCAAATGTCGATAGGCGTCCTGTGAAACGCGTGATACTCCCAAGTGCGCTGCCACTCTCTGCAAATCAGCAATCAGCTCCGCGTTGGTTGGCGCAGGCTTTGTGTTTCAAAACGAAAGTGTGACATGTGAATGGTGTCTAACTAGGCTTATCGAATCTTTGGCCTAATTCCATAATAGCGAAGACCTCAAAAATCGCACTGAAATGCGCCCCAGAGAATAATTTCTTGCCAAAGCGAAATCAGCTACGGGCCGTAGCTTTTCGTAAATTTCTTCCGCGATTCTGTCTCGGGCTCGTTCGACGTGACCGGTGCTGATGGCTCGGGCTTGGCTGGCGATGCTTGTTCCGCTGGTTCTGGTGACGGCGGGGCTTCTGGCGCCTCGGATTGGACGGCGCCTCTGGGCGTTTCCCGCGCGACCTCGACGTACGCCATTTGCAAATTGGAAAGCGCGTTGCTCAACACTTTTGCCTCTTCGCTCGTCAGGTTGCCGCGCGTTTTTTCCTGAATCATAGCCAGTTGATCGATGAACATTCTGGCAAGATCGAGGTTTACTTCGGGTTCACCGGTTTTTGGATTCGGAATCTGGCCCAGAAAAAGCGCGGCGTTTTGCGCGTGCATCACGACGAATTCGATGAAGCGCTGGGTCATCTCGCCGCTCAGTGTGGTTTTTTGGACTTCAGCCATGGCTCATTTCTGTTTCGCGGCTGCGGAAGCTTCCGGCGGTCGCACCGTTGCCAAAACATACGGTTGATCGCGAAAATATTTCTCCGCCACGTTTTTAATATCATTGAGAGTCACCGCGTTCACGTCGTGTTCAAGTCGCTTGTAATAATCAAAGCCCAACCCGTAGAGCTCGTCGAGCGCGCAATGATAACCAAAAGCGTCGTTGCTTTGATTGGCGATCTCCTGCTGGCCAATCAATTTCTTTTTCGCCCGCGTTAATTCCTCGGGAGTAAGACCATCGCTGGCGAGTTTGTGAATCTCATCGAGCAACGCGGTTTTCACTGGCTCGATCTTCTGCGGGTCGGTGCCGAGATAAAATGCAAAGAGACCAGGCACCAAGCCTTGCATCTGGCTTGCGCCGACGTAGTAGGCCAATCCCATTTGCTCACGAATGCGAACGAAGAAGCGCGAACCGAGGTCGCTGCTCGCCTCATCAATCAATTCCAGTGCGTAACGGTCAGGGCTCGATAAGCTCGCGCCGCGAAATCCAACCATGATCACGCCTTGCGCTTTGTCCTTTCGTTTTTCAACGGTTTCCGGTTTGCCAAGCGGCATGGAAGGCTTTGCATCGCTCAGAGCGAGCGCGCCCGGCTTCATATTGCTGAGCATTTGTTCGACAAGTTGTTTTACCTCGGACGCTTTAACGTCTCCGAAGACGTAGATCACGCCGTTTTTGGCGACCACGTAACGATCGCGAAACTCGAGCAGATCCTTCTGCGTCAACCGCTGAACGGACTCGACCGATCCATTTGACCGTAATGCGTAGGGATGCTGGGGAAAAAGCGCCTGTCGCATGATGTTGCGCGCGACGGACGTCAACTGCTCTTCCTCCTGCTGGATCGCTGCGATCTGGATTTCTTTTTCGCGCGCGACAGCTTTTTCCGGGAAAGTGGCGTTGAGCAATACGTCCGAGAGTAGATCCACGCCTAATTTCACGTCGGGCTTCATGACGTCGACTGACACGCTGAAGCTGTTGTTCCCGGCGTCACTCGAAATGGAACCCCCTACTGCTTCGATGTCGTTGGCGATTTGCTCGGCAGTCCGCGTCTTGGTTCCTTTCAACAGCACCTTGGCCATCAAACGCGTGATGCCATTTGTCTGCGGTGTCTCGGCGAGAAGACCGCCACGAAAAACGGCGCCCATCCCAACTAGTGGCAGCCGGGGGTCTTCGCGCACGAGCAGTCGCAATCCGTTCGAGAGATCAAATTTTTGAATCTCGCTTGCGGCGACTTCTTTCGGCGCCTCGGTTTTGCCGGCAAGCGAGCCCTTTGGATTCAACGAGACGACGATCAGATTGTTTTCCGTCAGATAATTCGCGGCGACGCGTTTGATATCGTCGAGCGTCACTTTCTGGACGGCATCGAGATAATGCCGGCTGAAATTCAGATCGCGCGTGAGCAACCAGTTCGACCCGATGTCCGAGGCTTGGCCACGCATGGTCGTAAGCGCTCCGAGATGATGACTAAGCGTGATTTTTTTTGCCTTCGCCAATTCTTCTGCGGTAACACCAGTCTGCTTCACCTCGTCGACAATGCGCAGGGCCAATTGCTCGGCTGCGTCACGTTTCTTTGGATCGACAGCAGCATCGATGCCGAATAAGCCGGGATCACCTGGCGTGTAAGAGAATGCGGATATGCTGAACGCCAGACCGGCTTCTTCGCGCACGCGCCGGTACAAACGCGAGCTGCGCCCGTCACCGAGAATGGTCGAGAGAAGATCGAGCGCGGGAACATCTGGATTTGTTACTTCCGGAATGTGCCATGCGAGCGAGAGATGCGTCAGTTCCGTCGAAAATTCCTTGTGCACTTCGCGACGGCCAAGTTGCGGCGGTTCCGCAGGAACGAATACCGGCTGGAGCGATTTCTCCGGATACGCCTTGAACAACTCCGTCAGCTGTTGTCGCACTTTTTGCGCATCCACATCCCCAACCACGAGGAACGTGAGGTTGTTCGGGACGTAGCGCGTTTTGTAATATTGCATCACCTGCTCCTGGGTGAGCTGATTGTAGATTTCGATCTCGCCGATAACCGGAAAACGATAGGGATGCCGCTGATAAGCGGTCGCAAAAAGCAGTAGCCCGGCCACGCGATCGGGATCATCCATGCCCATGGCGAATTCGCGCCGGATCACTTCCTGCTCTTTTTGATATTCTGCAGGCGGCAAAGTGGAGTTCATCATCGCATCGGCCAAAATGTCGAGCGCGGTGGAGACGCCGTCTTTCGGCACGTCGATCCAAAAGACCGTCCGATCGAAGGATGTGTAGGCGTTGATGTAACCACCTACGTCCTGGATTTTTTGCGCGATCTCATTGGTCGATCTGGTCTTTGTGCCCTTGAAGAGCATGTGCTCGAGAATATGTGACAACCCCGCGCCGAGGTGCTGGTCTTCGTAGATGCTGCCGGTAGCGCACCACGCTTGCACGCTTGCCACCGGCGCGCTGCGATCTTCCTGAACGATAATCGTCAGTCCGTTCGGCAGAATCCATTTCTGCGCCGTGCTCGGCGGAAAGTTGATGACAGATGAAGGCTCGGTCGACGCAGCTTTCAGATTAACCATGCTCAACAATAGACCCGCGCAGAGAAACTTCGCCACTGGGATACGATTCATTGCGATTATCTTGGGGCGTCGATCGCAGTGATCAGGGATTTTTGATCAATGATCGGCTGTCACCATTCACTTGCTCGACGTAGCCGCCCTTCGCGCCGCCAAATGCGCTGGCGGCTTCGCAGTCGGCGGTTTTTCCGGTGCGAACGGTTTCACAAAAACCTCTTCAAAATCATAAACGTTCTTGAAATGTTCGATCGAATCATCCTCGGTCTTTCCGAATACGCCAGCGCCGATCAGATTAAAGACGATGTTTCCGACGTCCTCGCAGGAATGGATTCCCCAGTTATCGAAGACGGTTATCACCATAGGTCCGAATTCCTTGAGAGCGTACCGCCGCACACCGTCGAGCAACTCCGGCCCGGTTACGTGTCGCACGCTGACGCCTTTGATTTTCTTCTGTTGCTTCGTCGTGAAATCGAGCGCGTCCCGCAAAAAGACATAAGCGTCCCGCTGGTAACGCGGATCGCTGGCAACAATGGAATCGAGAGCCTCGGCAAACCCAATTTTTTGCATTAGCAGATATGCGCGTTCAGAGCGCGCTCCTCAAGATAGCCGCCAAGCTGGAAAGCAGCAACTCATCCATCCAATCTCCATTCGTGGTCGCGTTTTCAGTTTTCGACCTGATCCTCCAGCGCATCGACATAAACCGAGAGCGGATCGTGTCGCTTTGAAGGTGAGCTCTGCGATTGATCCACCGCTTTGAGATAATCAGCAAAATTACCGCTGCCGTTCTTCATTTGAGTCGCTTCGAACCAATTCATGTAGTCGTCAATATCGCTCATTCGAGCGGCAAGTTCTTTGCGAGTAGCGTCCAAATGCGACAAACGCTTCGCAACTCCTCTCCTTTTCCCGCGGGCAAGCAGCGCAGTGATCTGCTCGTATTCACGCGCGATCGG
>VBQB01000301.1 GCA_005887855.1 Verrucomicrobiota bacterium
ATCGATCAGCGATTTTTGCCTCACCGTTTCGTGATCGAAGAGGTCCACACGGTCGGGCAGATGGCGACGGCGCTCCGCGAAATGCATGTTCGCGGAGCGGGGTTGATCGGCGCCAGCGCGGGATACGGCATGTATCTTGCGACAATTGAGGCCGCGGCGCACGGTTCGTTCGATCAGCACCTGGTCAGCGCAGCGGCACAACTCAAGGCAACCAGGCCGACAGCGGTGAATCTTTCCTGGGCGGTCGAGCGCCAGCTAAAGAATATCGCTGAGGGGAAAACGGCGGAAGAGAAGGTTGCCGTGGCTCTGCGCACAGCCACAATGATTGCCGAAGAAGATGAGGAGCACTGCCGAATGATCGGGCAACATGGGTTGACTCTCATTCAACAAATTGCTCGAAAGAAAGCGGGAAAGTCGATCAACGTGCTCACGCATTGCAACGCGGGATGGCTCGCATTTGTTGATTACGGTTCCGCGACGGCGCCGATCTATGCCGCGCACGATAGCGGGTTACCGGTTCACGTGTGGGTTGCTGAGACGAGACCCAGGAATCAGGGTTCGAAGCTCACTGCCTGGGAGCTGGGCGAGCACGGCGTGCCGCATACGGTGATCGCGGACAGCGCAGGAGGGCATTTAATGCAACATGGCAAAGTAGATCTGGTGATTGTCGGAACAGATCGGACGACTTACACGGGAGACGTTGCGAACAAGATCGGGACTTATTTGAAGGCAGTGGCGGCGAAGGATAATAATATTCCTTTCTATGTGGCGCTGCCTTCCTCTTCGCTTGACTGGAAGATGCGGGACGGGTTGAAAGAGATCCCGATCGAAGAACGCGGCGCGGAAGAAGTAAAGTACGCTGACGGCTGGCTGGAGGGACGACAGGTGGAAGTGCGCCTTACGCCGAAGGGAAGTCCGGCCGCAAACTACGGGTTCGACATTACGCCTAGACACTTGGTGACCGGACTGATTACCGAGCGAGGCGTCTGCGAAGCGAACGAGAAAAGCATCCGCGCGCTTTTTCCCGAGCACGCGCCGTGAGCAAATACATAAAATTCACGTGCGAACACGCGGCCACGGAGCTCAGCCCGTTCGGCGGTCTTGCCGAATTGAACGCATACCGGCGGAAACTTGTCCAGCTCCGACTGATCGGCGTGGATGCAAATGGCATTGGGTTCGGCAACCTGAGCATCAGAGACGGCGCGACCAACAATTTTTACATCACAGGTTCGGCGACGGGCGGAATACCCGAACTGACCCTGGCAGATTGCGCAAGAGTGGTAGCTTACGATTTCAAAAGGAACTGGCTCCGATGTGAGGGACCCGCGATTGCTTCATCCGAGTCGCTGACGCACGCCGCGGTTTATGAAGCGGATGCAAAGGCCGGATCGATTATTCATTGCCACGACTCAAAATTGTGGGCAGCCCTTCTGAATCAAGCTCCGACAAGCTCGAAGGTTGTTGAGTACGGGACGCCCGAGATGGCGTACGAAGTAACGCGTCTCTTCAAGCATACCGATGTGCAAGACAGAAAGATCCTTGTAATGGCCGGACACGAAGGAGGCATCGTAGCCTTCGGAAGAGATCTCGAAGAGGCGTTCGCTGTTCTAGTACGCGAGTGGAAGGGACAGTCGCGCTGACTCATTCACTCCCGCTCATTTCGGCTTCTAGGGCCGGCAGCGAATAGTTTGGGCAAAGCGCCTGCAATGGCGACTTTGAAGGCCAGTTTTGGATTTATGATGGGATCAGGCCGAGGATTCCGCATAAACCTTGTGTCATAGCCGCTATGCTTCACGAAACTGGCATCCGGGAATCGTTGCTTTTGGTTGTCGCTATCTTCGCATTGTGGGTTTCAGGCAATCCCACACTTGGACAGGCGGGCACAGCCGTCCCCAAGCTGAATTACGAGGCAGTTCCAAATTTCTTTCAGTTAGCTGCCGGCGAAAATTTTGTCGAGCCCTGCGGTGTCGCCGTGAATTCGAAAGGGCATATCTACGTGTTCCATCGCGGCAGGCATCCGTTGATGGAATTCGACTCTTCTGGAAAATTCGTCCGCAGCCTTGCCGACGATCTCTTTGTCACTGCCCACAGCTTACGAGTGGACAGCGAGGACAATCTCTGGACAACCGATGTCGGCGCACATGTGGTCTTAAAGCTTAGCCCGGAAGGCCGCGTCCTTCTCTCGCTCGGGCGAATGCGGATGCCGGGAGACGATGTCCTCCATTTTAATCAGCCCACCGACGTTGCCCTTGACCGCGACGGAAATATTTACGTCACTGATGGCGAAGGTAACTCTCGAGTCCTGAAGTTCGACAAATATGGCAATCTCTTGCTGGGATGGGGAATGAAGGGGTCCGGCCCTGGGCAATTTGATATACCGCACTCAATCGCCGTTGATGGCGACGTGGTTTACGTGGGTGACCGGGAGAATGGGCGCATCCAGCTTTTCGATTTAAGCGGGCGTTTTCTCCGTGAATGGAAATTGGGGCACCCCTTCGGCCTCTTCATCACCAGCGATCATTTCATCTACATGTGCGATGCAATCGCGGGCCGCATTCTGAAAATCGACCGCGAAGGCAAGACCGTAGGCGTATTGGATGGGCCCGAACCAGGCAAGGGCCGGCATTTCGACCCGCACCAAATTGCTCTGGACAAAGACAAATCCATTTTTGCAGCCGAAGTCCTACCCTGGCGCGTTGAAAAGTTTCGCCTCAAATAACTACGTAGAGAGGGAAACGGGTCTGGCTTACTATTGACCCTTCTTGCTCTCGATGAGCGTGGCGACCATCTTTCCCGCCTCACGGCGAAAAAGATGGTCCAGTCGATTAACTTCAGAGTTCATCGGCGAACGCCGGGTCTCGCGCGGAATTCGCTCCCGCGCACGGCGATCTAAGCCTCGGACATCTTTTGAATCGGCCGCACTTCCACGGTGCCATCGTTTTTAAAGATAGGGCAACCCTTCGCCAATTCTGTCGCCTGCTCCAGATCGCCGGCCGAGACGACCAGGTAGCCGCCCACTTCTTCTTTTCCTTCAGCATACGGTCCGTCCGTGACGGTCTGGCCTTTTGTTCCCGACAGCACCTTGCCTTCGGAATGGAGCGGTTCACCGGCTTCGAAATGACCCTTGCTTCGCAGGTCGTTGATCCACGCGAACCAGGCATCCATGTTTTGCTGCATTTGCTCCGGGGACATTTGCGCGGGATCAGCGCCGCCCCGAAAAATGTAGAGGAAGGTGTTGGATTGTTCTTTCATGATTGCCTCCCGTTTTGAGAGTTGATGTTTGTGTTCATATACTAATATGACGAATAATCTCCGGAGCCGAGGACAAGGATTTGAAGGGAAGTCAGCCGCCTTCGGCGTGACACGGCGGCGAGCCAGGGAAGTTCGTTTCAACAAGTAATCAACCCGCGGCACGAGAGAAATCGTCGAATGTGGGTGACGGCGAATTCGATTCGAGCTAGCCTGAATTATGAGCTCACGACACAACTCCGCCAGCAGAGCTTTTCTGATTCTTGCTTTCGTTTGCGCAATTTCCGTCACGAGCCCTGTCGCTCAGGGGAGCCCCCGGGGAGGTCGTCTCATTGTGGAAAGAGTGGCGAACTTTGGATGGAATGTAGCTGTCCATCTTCAGATCGATGGCAGAGACGTCGCGAACATTGTACAGGGCCGCCGCTTCGACGGTTTTGTGCCAACCGGGCACCATGTCTTGACCGTGTCGGCGGCGCCAAACTACAGTTATCGCCAGCCGACGTCGATAATGTTGAACGTGCAGCTGGGGCGAACGTATTTATTTACCGCGGGGTGGGACTCGGATCGCGTTGTTCTCGGCAGATCCGGCTTCTCCAACGCTTATTATTGAGGGTTCCTAGCACTCCGGCGTGGCCCTCGCCACCGGAAATGTGTAGCCGCGCTCTCTGAACCGCGACAAAATCAAACAAGCAAACCGCAGCTACAACCGCGGCTGAGACTCACAAAGCGTTTTAAGCAGGCG
>VBQB01000302.1 GCA_005887855.1 Verrucomicrobiota bacterium
TGCACGTAAATCGCAATCGTGATAGTAATCGCAAGCATCTTGATCGGCGCGAATCTTTGCGGGTCGATTCGCTGATTTGTGAGCGTCCGCCAGAAATTTGTCGTCACCAGCGCAATAACCACGAGCAGCCCGAGAAATGCTTGCGCGATACAGGCGTGAAAGATTCCAATTTCATCTTCCATCATGGTGACGCGAAGGCCGCCGAGAATTCCCTGCAAGATCACGCCAGCTAGCGCGATCACGCCCAGATTGCGCGCCCATTGCCGATCTTCGTTGAGCCAGAGCCACACCGCGAGAATGATCGTGACGAACCCAACGAGCGATCCCATCAAACGATGCGTGTGCTCAAATAGAATTCCGCCGACCCATTTCGAGACGGGAAACAGAAACATGTTGTAACCGAATGTGGTCGGCCAGTCGGGAACGGCGAGGCCTACACCCTTACTGGTGACCATTCCGCCACTGCAAATGAGCAAGAGTGTCGTAACGCACGTGAGCCACGCGAAACGGTTTAGCCAACTGTTCGAGGTTGCCGAACGCATTCGGATCAAATTAACCGGGGATTACGCAGATTTCGCAGATAATTTGTAGCCGTCGCCCTGTGGGCGACGTGCGCGCTTCGCACAGCGAAGCGGCTACAGCTGACGTGGATTAGGGGATCCGGATGGCGCACTCTGCCCACCTTGAGCTGGCGAAGGACTAGGGCCCCGTTCGCCGGCGTTTAGAGGTTTAGGCGCACCGGGCGGCGGAATGGTACCGGGCGTCGGACCAATCGGCGGTTCGCCGGCCGGACGCTGCGTCGGTGGGGATGGTGCCGTTTGTGTTCCGGAAAGTTCGGCGCGCTCCTTGAGCCATGCCTGGTAATCCTGCGGCGTATCGACCACGAGCGTCCCTTTCATTCCGTAATGGCCGAGACCGCAAAGCTGAGCGCAAATCACTTCGTAGCTCCCGGTTTTAACCGGCGTGAACCAAATTGGAATAAGCGAGCCTGGGATCGCATCCCCCCCGATGCGCATAGCCGGCAAAAAGTAATCGTGGATTACGTCCTTGGAGGACAGTTCAGCGACTATCGGACGATTCACTGGGACATGAAGTTCGCCACTGGTCACGATGTCGTCCTTACCAGCGGGATCATTCGGATCGAGTCCCAGCGGATTTGAATTGCTCACAAAACCGACATCGCGCCGCCCAAACTGCCCATCCGGCCCAGGCAGGTGATAATTGAAATTGAACTGCTGCGCCACCACGTGAACGACGAGCGCGTCCTTGCCTGGCGGAAACTGATTCACGCGTCTTGCCCAAAGAGGAATAGCAAAGCCGAGGAGGAGCACCGCTTCGATCAATACAACGGAGAATTCCAGATGCGTTGAAATGCCGCTCCTTACTCCCAGGTGATCAGCGCCCGGGTGAACTCGTTTCCGGAAACGAATCAGGACAAAAATAAAAAACGCCGACCAACCAATAAACAGTGCGCCCATGAACCAGTGACAAAACTCGAGGATGTGGTCGATCTGATATCCATGCGAGGAGGCGTTCGGCGGTTGGCCCAGGAATTCATTAATCAGCGCCAGGCTATTCATACTTACTCAGATCTTCCTCAGTCAGCTCCTCGTGAGGTTCAGCCGGCATGCGCCCGTGCCGCCACAGATGAAAACTGAACGCGCCAATCCCACCCATCACGGACAGGACTGCGCCGAATAAGAACCAGATCGCGATCGCCATGTGCTCGGTCGATTTTCCATCTTTCGCGCCGTAGCAAAACGGGCATGCCAACGCTTGCTGCGCCGCCAAAAGAATCGACAAAAGCACGATCGATAAAATTTTCGCCTTCATGTGATGAGCCTAAGCCGTTTCATTTTCCGATAGAACCAGAACCCGTAAACCATCAGGGCAATCGCAGCGGCAAAAGAAGCGATCGCTCCCGCAACATAAATGGGCGCGCCTTCCACGAGATCGACCCAGACGCACCATGCCGCGGTGCCCAGCGCGAGCAGCGTCGAGAAAATAATGAAAACAATATGAAAAGCTTTAAGCGACATTTACCGGAAGGTCGGGTAGTCGTACCACGCCAACAAAATAAGCCAGAACATGCCGAGCACAAAAAATCCGGTGAAGATCAGGATGCGATAAATCAACCGTCTTTCCGCGGCCAAATGCATGAAAACCGCGGCGACGGCGCCCGCTTTTAAGGTCGCCACCAGCATGGCGATGCTGATATTGGCTTTGCGCGTTCCGAAATCGACGTAGGAAAGAGCCACCGTGATAGCGGTAAAGGTCAGCAGGAGCGCGCCCACCATCAGATAACCTCTGACGTGCTTTTGTATGCCGTGCGCGTATTCCTCGTATTCCTTTGGATCCTGCGAAATATCGGGCGGATTGTTCATGGCCGTAATGTCATTCTGAGCCCAGCGAAGAATCTCTGATCATTTCTGGAACGGTGCATATCCAACAAACCGAGATGTTTCACTTCGCTCAACATGACAGCGCTATCCATGCGTTCTAGAGCAGATAAAAAAGCGGGAACACAAAAATCCAAACCAGATCAACAAAGTGCCAGAAAAGGCCGCTTACTTCGACGCGATTAGCAAGGTGTTCCGGGTTGCGCTGATAAAGCCTTTTGCTGACAGGCAGCCACATGTAAATGAACACGAGCACGCCGCCGAGCACATGCATGCCGTGCAGACCGGTGATGGTGAAGTAACTGGCGAAATATGTGTTGTGCGTCGGCAAAAACATCGTTGCGCGCAGGACGTCTTCCTTCTCGATGTTTGCGATCTTGTCCGTGACTGGCAGCGGGAGAAAGTGCGGCCGATCCATTGCTGGATTATCCGGCTCGGCATTCACTGGATCGAGTGCCACTTCGTATTCTTTTGCGTTTTGGCTGTGCAGATGACCAGTGATCTCGATTCGCGGCTCGAGGCCTTTTTCGGTCCGACGCTGGTTGCCCAAATACTTTTCGTACTTCCAGAGCGCCTCCGGTTTAATATAAGCGCCAAAGTGTTCGAACTTCTGCGGCCATTCGTAAGCGAGTTTGACCGTTAAAAAAATCACACCGCACAAAATGGTGACCAGCATGTACCACCAATAAGCGCGATACCTTCTCATCTTCAGCGACGCCCATGCCAGTACAACCGTCACTGAGGACATGATCAGAATCGCGGTATTCATCGTACCAACCGGAACGTTGAGTAACCCGTGCGGCCACGTGCCGGGCGCGGCGTCGATACGCAGGAAAATGTAGGCAGAGAAAAGCCCGCCGAAAAGCATCACTTCGGAGGCAAGAAAAAGCCAGATGCCGATCTTGGCGTTCCAAAGCCCGGTGTCGGGTCGAGTCGAGATCGTGTACGGAATTTCCATCGATCGGTCAGACAAGGACCGGCTCGGCGGGAGGCTTGCGACGAGTGCGCTCGGCCGGTTCCACCGGTTCGTTCTGCATCGTGTAATCGCGTTCGCTGCCTGGGAGACTGTATTCATAAGGCCCGCGATAAGCGACAGGCGTATGAATAAAATTTCCGTGCGGCGGCGGCGAAGGCGCAGTCCACTCCAACGTCGTCGCTTCCCACGGATTGTCGTTCACCTTTTTGCCGTGCCTGATGCTCCAGAAGAAATTAATGATGAATGGGATTTGGGCGAGACCCATGATCCAGGCCGCCCATGAAATTGGCTGGTTCCATTGAAACCCGGTCAGTCCCCAAATCGTGTGTTCGTTCGAAACAGTCCACCCTTGTCCGCCGTCGTACCACCGCCGATGCATCCCGGCCATTCCCTGCAGGAACATTGGAAGAAAAATCACGTTCATGCAGATGAGCGTCGGCCAAAAATGCACTTTGCCCCAAAAATCGTTCATTTTTCGGCCGGTCGCTTTCGGGAACCAGTAATAAATCCCGGCGAAAAGCCCGAAGATTGTGCCAGGCGCAACGATGTAGTGGAAATGCGCGATGATGTAGTACGTGTCATGCAGATAAAGGTCGGCTGAATTAAATGCCAGCGGGATGCCGGTAAGGCCGCCGATTCCAAACATCGGGAGAAATGCGGTGGCGAAAAGCATCGGCACTGTAAAGCGAATGGAGCCGCCC
>VBQB01000303.1 GCA_005887855.1 Verrucomicrobiota bacterium
TTCGCTGGCGAGGGCGTGTTTTTCGGAAACCCGAGATGCGTCGCCTCCTCCCATAGCATGACCAGACGCCCGGGATTTTTGTAAGGCAACGGCCGCAGTAGCACGGTGTTGACGACACTGAAGATTGCGCTGTTTGCGCCGATGCCGAGCGCGAGGGCGAGCACAGCGACGATCGTGAAGCTCGGATTCTTCACGAGCATTCGCACTCCATAATGCAAGTCTTGAGCAAGATCACCGATGATGTTCGCTCCCCTTTCAATTCCCATCGGAACAGGATCCTGCTGGACTGGGCGCTCGACGCGCCTGATCTCGAGGCCTAACAAACCATTTTCCTTCAGCTCGAACAGCGCGGCCTCGTACGCTTCTCCTTCCGTGGCTCCACGACTGAGCGCTTGCTCATATCGATCCTCAAGGTGCTGCGAAAGCTCCTCCACAATCTCGACTTCGCGGGTTGGCGAAAGGCTCGATCCCGCTAATCGATCCCGGATCTGTTGTTTAAAATCAGGCATACTCGATCCCGGTGATTTTTCCGATTGCTTCCACGAACTCGCGCCAGCCGTCGCGTTGGGCGGCGAGGATCTTCGTTCCCGCCGGTGTGAGGCGATAATAGCGGCGCCGCCGGCGCTGTCCGGCCTTTTCTACCCAGCGGCCGCGAATCCAGCCGCGTTTTTCCAGCCGGTACAGGAGCGGATAAAGTGAGGCGACATTAAACCGCAGCGCTCCGCGCGAGCGCAGCTCGATCAGCTGCCCGATGTCATACCCATGGCGCGGTCGGTCTTCGACCAGCGAGAGAATCAGTAATTCCGCGCTGCCCTTCTTCAACTCGCGATCGAGAATTGCTGAAGACATATATGTCACAACAATATATAATTGAGGCATGTAACATCCGTCAAGAAGAATTGCTCCCGATTTCAACGGCGCTCAGATAGCGCCGGATCTCTTCGCGCGAAGTTTCCAACCCCAGCAAAACGCTGTCCAGTCGGCGATTGACGCGAGCCCGTAACGCATCGTGATCGGTTCGTGCAGCAATAGAATCCCGCCGGTTGCCGCGAGGACCGGCACGCTAAGTTGAACCATAGCTGCGCTCGATGTGTCCGGGGTGCAGCAGTCTGTTGACCATGTATAGGACGAGCAGCGATTGCATTCCCTAGTTGGAAAAGCGTTCCCAAGCTTCGGTAAAGGCGAGACAGGCAAGACCGCGCGGATGCCCGATAAAACTGCGATCCTCAGGCTTATGCATCGTCGCAGAGTGTTCCAATTGAGCGTTGCGCTTGGCGTCCGCCGTATTGTTCCTGAATTAGGAAAGCAGGAGGGCAGGGCGGATTGGTAACTGACGCACGCGTTTCCCGGTGGCGGCAAAGACTGCGTTGACAATCGCCGGTACGATCGGAGGGACAGGCGGTTCGCCCATACCGAACGGCTCGGGCGCATCGCCGTTGACGATGTGTACTTCGATCGCGGGCGTGTCGCGCATCCGTGCCACCTCGAAGTCGGCGTAGGTTCCTTGTTGCGCGGCCCCGTCGCGGAATGTGATCTCGCCTTTGAGTGCGGAAGAGATACCCCAGATGATTCCACCTTCCATCTGTTGCTCAACGCCGATAGGATTGATGACGCGACCGCAATCGACCGCCGCAACGACGCGCTCGACACGGACGTTGCCGTCGTGATCGACAGCGACATCGGCGACGTAGGCAATGTAGGTATGGCCAAAGTAAGCGTTGCACGCCACTCCGCGGCCGTGATGTTCCGCGATCGGCCCACCCCAGCCGGATTTGTTGCGGACGGTTTCAAGGACGTGTCGCAAGCGCCGTCGATCAATAGTCGTCGATCCCGCCTTGATAACATCCGTGCCTTTCAACATATCGAGGCGAAACGCGAGAGGATCGGCGCCGCGATGATGAGCGACTTCATCAAAGAAAGCTTCACGTGCGAACACACTCGAGGGTGCGAAGACGGCCCGCCATGGCCCATGCCGCACCGGCAAATCGACCGCGACGTAAGCGGTTTCGATCGCGGGAAAAGCATACGGCACATCATACGCGCCCCACGACCAATCCTGGTACCAGGCCGCATCACGCACTTCAGCCGGATCGAGCGCAGAGATGTTATGGAACGATCCCGCCTTGGTGTGTTTCCAAGCGATAGGCGTGCCTTGCGCGTCGAGCCCGGCCGAGAGGTAATGGACGGAAGCCCCTTGGAAATGACCGTGCTTCATATCGTCGGGACGAGACCAGAGGAGTTGAATTGGCGCCTTGGCCGCGCGCGAAATTTCCGCCGCTTCCAGTGCGTAGTCGACCGCCAGCCGTCGTCCGAATCCTCCGCCGATCAAGGTGACATTTACCTGGACGTTGGCGGGCGTGGTCCCGAGCAGCTGCGCGACTTGTTTCTGCAATCTGTTTGGCGCCTGCGTGGGCGCCCAGATTGTGCAGCGATTTTCTCGCACATCGGCGACGCAGTTCATCGTCTCGACCGGCGCATGGGCGTAGAATGGATAATGATAGGTCGCGTCGATCGTTTCCGCGACGGGAGCGGTCCCGGGCGGAGGTTCTTCTTTGCGGGTGATGAAGCCGCGCTCGCGTGACCCTGTTTCGAGTCGTTTTGCATGCGCTTCCGAATTGAACGCGTCCGGCGGCGGGTCATCCCATTCGACAGCGAGCGTCGTGCGACCTTTTATCGCTGCCCATGTTGTGTCGGCGACCACCGCGACTCCATTCGAAATCTTCACAATGGCGCGAACCCCATGAACCGCGCGTGCTTTCTCTTCCTGCATGCGTTTCGGTTTCGCACCGGCGAACGGCGGGCGCTCGAGAGATGCGTGGAGCATGCCTGGAACTTTGACATCGATGCCGTAACGCGCTTTGCCGCTAACGATGTCGCGGCCGTCAATGCGCGCGGTGCGTTGACCAATGATTTTATAATCACGTGCGTTTTTCAGCGGCGGGTGTTCTGGCAACGGCAACCGCGTGGCATCGGCGACCAAATCGCCATAGCTAAACCGGCGGCCGCTTGGCGTGTGAATAATGAAGCCGTTCGCAGCCGCGCATGTACCTCGATCCACTTTCCAACGCGCCGCCGCGGCCATCGCGAGCATCTCGCGGGCGGTCGCTCCGGCCTGGCGCAAGGATCTCCAGCCGTCTCTGATGCTATCGCTGCCGCCTGTTCCGATATCTTCGAAACCCGGTTCGGGTGAAGCCTGCTCCAGCTTGATTCGAGTCCAATCGGCTTCGAGTTCCTCCGCCAGCAGCATTGCAAGAGACGTGCGCACGCCCTGGCCCATTTCGGACTTCCCGATAGTTAAAGTCACACTGTTATCTGGATCGATGCGGATCCAGACATTTGGCTTGAAGTGTCCGGCCGCGAGTGGCTGCGCACCGTGCAGCAAGCGGTTTTCGTCGATTCCGATGAGCAGGGAAGCGCCGCTCAGCGCGGTCGTTTTGAGAAAAGTGCGGCGCGACGTGATCATGTCTTTTTCGCGCGCATTTCTTCGGCGGCACGCCGAATGGCCTTACGCATGCGGGGGTAGGTGCCACATCGGCAGACCGAATCGGACATCACCGTGTCGATCACCTCGTCTGTCGGTTCAGGATGATCGTGCAACAAACCGCACGCGGTCATAATCATGCCCGGCTGGCAAAAGCCGCATTGCGCTACCTCTTCTGCGAGCCAGGCGCGCTGACAGGGATGGGTCACGTCCCGCGACAAGCCTTCGATCGTGACGAAGCTGCGACCTTCAGCCTCATGCGCAGAGACCTGACAAGATCGAATCGCTTTGCCATTTTCAAGAACGGTGCACGCCCCGCAAACGCCGACACCGCAACCGAACTTCGTGCCGGTGAGAGCAAGCGCATCGCGGATTACCCAGACGAGCGGCGTATCGGCATCCACGTCGAGGACGTGGCGAGAGCCATTCACCGTGACGGCGACTTCGCTCATTCGGGCATTAGACTCGTCAGGAATGATTTGCGTTCATTCTCGGATTCAATCGGCGAAACAGAACTTAGTCATTACTATTTACTATTCGATTTGTGTCGAATCATCGTGCCGCGAACGAGATCGTGTCGTTCTCGCTGCTGGGAAAAGTCCCAGGCCGGACTCGCTA
>VBQB01000304.1 GCA_005887855.1 Verrucomicrobiota bacterium
CCCTCTCTGCCCTCTCCCCATCCGATGGGGAGAGGGTGGCCTTCAGGCCGGGTGAGGGGAATACGTGCGGCACATCTGCTTGGTGGTTGTGTCGAGTTACGCCCGAAACGCTCTCAATCAACGCCAGTGAATCGCGGTCAAACCCTTAATATGTAACTCTTGTGACCCACTCAAATCTACCTGTCCCCGCGTCGGAGTACCCGCTGGCCGGACCGATGGACCAGGACGCCAATCTGCTCCCGTCGTTTCGCATCCAAAGGTTCTTCACATTTCTGCTGAAGTACTGGTGGGTGCCGGTCCTCACCCTCGCGCTCAGCCTGGGCGGGGCGATCTGGTACTTTTTTTGGGAGCCGCCCACTTACGTTTCCAAATCGCGGATGTGGGAGACGGTGACACTGCGCCTGCCGGAGGGCGCCATGTTCAGCGAAGACATGCAGAACTTTCTCGGCACGCAATCCGAACTGCTCGAGAGCGGCCAGCTCCGGCAGTTGGCGCTGGCGCGCCTGAGCGCGCCCAGGACGAATGCCATTCCGCTGGGCAAGGACGGCCAGCCGCTCCCGGTGGAAATCCGGGTCAGACAGGCGGCCAAAAGTTCGGTGTTCGAACTCGAGGCCAGCGCCGCGGATGCGGCCTACGTCCAGGCCTACCTGAGCGCACTCATGATTGAGTATCTTCAGTACAAAAAAGACATTCGCAAAGTCGTGTCGGGAGACACCCTCGCTTCCATCTCGGAGCAGGTGCTGCGTCTGGAACGGGATTTGAAGTCGGAACAGGAAAATCTCGTCGCCTTCCAGCGCACCAACAACCTGGCGATCGTCCAGCAGGAAGCCACCATTGCCGGGGGCTCCCTGGCGAGACTCAGTACCGAACTTTCCGACGGCATCCTGCAAACCCAACTCCTCGAATCCAGGGCGCTTGGTCTCGAGGCCAACGGGCCGGTCGGAGCCGGCGTGTCTGTCGGTCTCAATGGCCCGCTGCTCGGCGCCGATTCCGAAATCGCTTCGACCGGAACCAGCGAGCGCCAGGGTGCTTCCCGAGACCTGGAACTGCTCAAGCTTCAACGGGAACGCCTGAGCAAATTCCTGCGACCGAAACACCCTAAAATCACCCAGTTGGACACGCAGATCCAAAGAGCTGAGAAACTCATCGAATTGTTCCGCAACCAGAGCAGGGAACAGATCGCGGCGGCGCAGCAGGTGCTCAAACTGAAGATGAACGGCATCCAGACCTCCATCAAAGAGTCCTTGGGCAAGGTCCTCGCAGCCAACGATCGCATCGCCGACGCCGAACGGATGAAAATGAACATCAGTCGCATTCAGTTCCATTATGACCGTGTGGTGAACCTCCTGCAGAACGTCGATATCAGCCGGAACATCGACCAGGGGACCCTGGCCATTCTGGACCCGGCTTCGGAGGCCGTGCGCTCGTACAAACAGGACGTGAGCCTGCTGGCGATGACCTTGGCCGCGGGACTGCTCGCGGGATTCGGTTGCGTGTTCCTCGTCGCCGTGCGCGACGATCGGTTCATCACGCTCACGGACGTAATCGAGAAGTTGGGAGACGCCGTGCTCGGCCAGGTGCCCGAAGTGCGCAAACGCCGGCGAAAAAGTCCGCTCCCCCTGCTGGAGATCGACGATGACCGGCACGTGTATGCCGAATCGTACCGCAATCTGCGTTCGGCGCTCCTGTATCAGGGGACCGACGGCCAGCGCCCCAGGGTTTTGCTCGTCACGAGCGCCGTGCCGAACGAAGGAAAATCCACTGTCGCTGCAAACCTGGCGCGGATCCTGGCCCTGGGCGGTTCGCGCGTGTTGCTGGTGGATGGCGATCTGCGCAAGGGCGCCCTCCATGAGTTGATGGGAATGAATCGCGAGCCGGGTCTGTCGGAAATGCTGCGGTGTCCGGAGGACCTGGAGAAAATCATCCAGACCAATTCGCTGCCCAATTTCTTCTTCGTCTCCAGCGGCGGGCGCTTGAGCAATCCCGGTGATCTCTTTCTGAACCCCGCCCTGAGCCAGGTGCTGGCCTGGGCGCGCCAGCAATTCGATTATGTGCTGATCGACAGCAGCCCGGTATTCGCAGCCGATGACACCGCCACCCTCGCCCCGATGGTGGACGGCACGCTGTTCGTGGTGCGGAACCGGTTCTCCCGCCCGCGCCCGGCGCGTGAAGCGCTCGAACTCCTCTTCCAACGACAGGCCAAGGTGCTGGGCCTGGTGTTCAACCGCGCGGACGCCTCGGCGCGTTCGCACTACTACTAGTACCGTGACAAAGAAATTTCATACTCGTAGCGCAGATTGGTAATCTGCCGTATCGCAGAACGGTGTTCTGCGGGCGAGCACTCGGAAAGTTTAGAATACTCTGCCGATTCCCAATCGGCGACACAGCAGATTACCAATCTGCGCTACGCTGCGGTCGGAGGCGACTTTCCTACCGCGGCGGCTCCGAGTCGCCGACATGGTGTAAATGTTCCAGCTAGACGAAAAGAAAAGTAGGACAGGCATCCTGCCTCTTCGGAGCAGACAGGCTGGAAGCCTGTCCTACAGCAATTCCAAAACAGGGCTGACGCACCGAACGAGTGAATTCCCGCGGCAACATTCTGCGCGTCTGGCTGCCGGTCGTCTTGTTCGGCGTCCTCTGGGCAGACCTCGTTCGGCAGCTCAGTTATACCTGGGAAAGCAACGAGCAATATGCTTACGGCTGGTTCGTGCCGATTCTCGCGTTGGCCCTGTTCTGGAAACGATGGTTGACCCGACCACGTGTCCATCAACCATCAACCATCAACCATCAACCGCCGCCATGGCTGATTGCCCTGGTAGTGATGGCGGCCCTTGCTCTCCTGCCGATCCAGGTCGTCTATGAGATCAACCCGGACTGGCCGCTTCCCGGTTGGTTGATGGCGCTGGTTGCGGTTGGGCTTTCCCTCTACGCAGTTTTCCTTACGGGCGGTTGGCCTTGGGCCCGGCATTTCGCCTTTCCGGTTTGTTTCATTCTGGTGGCAGTAGCCTGGCCCTACCGAATCGAACATGGGCTTACACAAGGATTGATGCGAGTCGTTGCCAACTCCACCGTGGAAGCGCTCGGCTGGTTCAACATCCCGGCGTTGCAGCGCGGCAATCTGATCGAGGTCAGCACGGGCGTCGTGGGTATCGACGAAGCCTGCAGCGGCATCCGCTCGTTTCAGTCCACCTTGATGGCCGCGTTGTTTTTGGGCGAACTCTATCTGCTGAAGTGGCACCGGCGAATTCTGTTGCTCGTCGGCGGTGTGGCCCTGTCGTTTTGTCTGAACGTGGTCCGGACCCTGATCCTGACCTGGCACGCTTCAACCGCCGGACTGTCGGCCCTGGAAAAATGGCACGACCCGGCCGGCATGATGATTTTTCTCCTCTCGTTCGCCTGCCTCTGGGCCATCGCAGTTCGGCTCCGCGCTCTCATCCCTCAACCCTCAACCCTCGACTCCAAGACCACTCCGACCCCTCAACCCTCAACCCTCAAGTCCGAGACCACTCCGCTCCCTCAACCCTCTCAACAATCAACTTTCAACGCTCAACTGGTCACCCTTCCCAGCCGCTACCTCCTCGCGATTGGCTGCTGGGCGATTTGCGTCATCGCACTGACCGAGTTGTGGTACCGACTTCACGACACCCAAGCCACCGGCGTCTTTTACTGGTCGGCAAGTTTCCCTACGAACAATCCGAGTTTTGCGGCAATTGAACTCAATGAAAAGGTGCGTCGGAACCTGCGTCATGACGTCGGCAGCACAGCCAAATGGACGGAGGACGACGGCACTGAATGGAGCGGTTTCTTCTTTCGCTGGAACCCCGGACCGATTCGTTCGATCATTTCTGCCCGACTGCACCGGCCCGACGTATGCCTTCCCGCGTCCGGCTTTCGACTGGTGACTGATGCGGGACTCGATTATTTTGAGGTCGGCGCTCTCCAAATCCCGTTTCGCAAGTACACGTATGATGTGAACGGCGGACCAGTCCATGTGTTTTTCTGCCAATGGGAGGACGGCTCGGAAAAGCAGATCGGCATGCTGGGATCCAAGGGAGCCGATCGCGTGCGCACGGCCCTGTCCGGCAGACGACACCTGGGACAACAAACTTTGGAGTTGGTTCTCTCGGGGTACGTTTCTCTGGCTGAAGCCAGACAGGCGGTCAGAACACGGTTGCCGGCGCTGGTCAGGACCACGGGTCCGTCTGTTCATCAAATCTCAGACCGGTCTGAATTGGGCCCAGCCACCGCCAGT
>VBQB01000305.1 GCA_005887855.1 Verrucomicrobiota bacterium
GAGGAGACGCCTTCGTCCCACAGGATGAAAATCACTCCACCGTTAGTATAGGCGCGCGAGGCCATGATCACCGGGATTTCGCGCGCCAACCAGGTGTCGGCCTGCCGGACCCGGTTGTTCAGCGGTGGCGCAAGTTTCTCGCCCTGATCATAGTCGTTGGGCACGATGAAATTGTAGCTGGCCACGTTGCTGTTGGTCAGGTCGCGCGCAAATTCCGTTTCGAGCGGGCGCAGGTGCGCGATGCCGTAGGAGCTGTTCGTGGCCGGCGGGTTGCCGGTGACGTCGTAGAAATAGACGAACGGATTGTGGTCGAGCGAGTAGCCGGGTCCGTCGAAAAGAGGGAGGATGGTTCCGTCGCCAGGAAGATTCTCGGAGTAGGCCTTCCAGGAGATGCCCTTGTTCTTGAGGTAGGTCGTTAAGTGGTCGGTTGTGCTCTGGCTGTGAGCGCTGCCGGGCAGCCAGGAGCCGTCGTTCAGGCCAAGGTTATCGCCGGCCTCCAGCGTGATGTAGTTGGGCAGGCTGGGGTGATTGAACGAGCGGTAATTCTCCGCGTGCGCGAAGCGCGGGAGCAGCGAATTGATGTAGGGCGCGTCCGAGTTGTCCGGGAACGTGCTCCAGTCGGTGTTCTCCATCATCACGATCCACACGGTCTGGATCGACCCAACGCCGGCAAGACTGCTGAGGCGATAAAAACGGCTCGGGAAGTTCGCCGCGTTCTCGACGAAGGTGGTCTGGGAGACGCTGTTGGTGGCCAGCGCGGTCCAGTCGGCCAAATTGCTGGAGGTTTGGATCACGTAGCGCGAGCCGTGCGCGTTCGCAATGTGCAGATGAAGTGCGCCGTTGGTGTATTGGGCAGAATCGAACCGGGCCTGCGCGTCATCCGCCTGGCTTGCTGCGCAAAAGCAAACCAGACTGACCAGCAGCTCGATGCCGAAGGATTTCGTTTTTGACATGGCATGAAATACTGCTTGGCAAACGTGTGGGGGGAAATGGGGTAAGTTTCTACCTGTTCGCGGAAAAACAACGGCGGATGAACCATGTCGTAATCGGAAATCCAGCCGACAGCGTGGTTTCATCGCAGCCGGCTGGATTTTTAATTTGTAGTTGGTCCGCCATCTATCTGCCGGGTGTTCAAGCGCAGCAGTCTTTTGACGCGCCTTTGTATTGGTCGTGGTAACGCACCCAATCCTGCGTGGCGTCAGGTTTTTCGTCGCGACCTTTCGCAGTCAGGTCGAGGAAATTGTAGGTGGTGTTCATCGCCCCAATCTCTGCGGCGGTGAATGGCACATTATCACGCAGGTTCTCGCGACAACCTGAGCCAAGAAATATCGCCGCTCCGCGAAAATAATCCGGAATGCCCGCTTGACTTGAAACATTGTTTCATACATTCGTTTGAAACGAACGTATGAAACAACCAAGCAATACAAGATCGCGGATTCTCGATGTGGCCGAGGAATTGTTCGGCGAACGAGGTCTCGACCGTGTTTCCATTCGCGACATCACCAGGAAAGCGAGGGTAAACCTTGCTGCCATCAACTATCATTTCGGAGCAAGGAGGATTTGATTGCCGCTGTTTTCGAGCGCCGCGTCGTTCCAGTGAACGAAGCCCGGCTGGCCGCGCTCGACCGGGTGGAAAAGTCCGCCGGCAGGAGGATCCCGAAACTCGAAGCCGTTTTGGAGGCATTCATTCGTCCAGCCCTTCAGTCTTCTCTCAAAGCCTCCAAAGGCGGAACGGCCTTTTCAAAGCTCTTCGGACGGTGCCTTTCTGAACCAAGCCCCGAAGTGGTAGTGCTCTTGAAAAGACAATTTGAACCTTTGGTGCAACGGATGGATTCAGCCCTAAAAAAAGCGCTTCCGCACTTGTCTCGCTCAGAAATTTTTTGGCGCATGAAATTCACCTATGGCGCGCTGCATCACTGGCTTTTGACAAAGGATAAATTTCGTCCGGACTGGGTGGAGGACGTCGATGTCGAAACGCAAACTCAAAAACTAATCTCCTTTGCGGCTGCCGGCTTCCGGGCTGCCTGACTTTTCCCAATTTTTATGAAATCACTTCTTCCGAAGACACTGCTTTGCACTTTCACGCTGTGCCTCGTCGCTGGGCTCGGTGCGTGTCGAAAAAAGGAAACCAACCCGCTGGCGCCCCCGCCGGCCGAAGTTTCGGTCGTGACGGTGGCGTTGGAGCGCGTCAACCGTACGACCGAACTTCCGGGGCGAATCAATTCGGTGCGGGAAGCGCAAGTGCGCGCGCGCGCCACTGGCATTCTGCTGAAACGATTGTTCGAGGAAGGATCGAACGTCAGAGAAGGCCAGGTCCTGTTTGAGATCGATCCCGCTCCTTTGCAAGCCAGCCTCAATAGCGCGAAAGCGTCGATGGCCAAAGCGGAAGCGGCGCTGAAAGAGTCAAAGGCCACCGTCGATCGCTATAAGGAGTTGGTCCCAATCAACGCGATCAGCAAACAGGTTTACGACCAGGCGGTCGCCATGCTCGGCCAAAACGAAGCGGAATTGCTGGCGACAAAAGCGGCAGTTCAAACGGCTGAATTGAACCTGGGTTACGCGCAAGTCACCGCGCCGATTTCCGGGCGAATCGGAAAAGCACTGGTAACAGAAGGCGCGTTGGTCAGCGCAACGGAAGCGACGCAACTCGCCCTGATTCGACAACTCGATCCGGTTTATTTTGATTTCACGGAATCGAGTACGGAAGTCCTGCGACTGAAACGCGCGTTGGAAAATGGAACGCTCGAGAGTGTCGCTCCCGGAGAGGCGCGCGTGACGCTCATCCTGGAAGACGGAACGGTTTATCGGCACGAGGGCAAATTGTTGTTCTCCGATATTTCCGTCGATCCGACGACCGGCATGATCACGCTTCGCGCCGGAATTCCGAACCCTGAAAATCTATTGATGCCCGGCATGTTCGCCCGCGCGCAAATCGTTGAAGGCATCAACGCGAACGCCCTCACGATTCCGCAACGGACCGTTACCCGCGGCGCTGGCGGGAAATCCACCGTGCTGATCGTCAATAATGAAAACAAAGTTGAACTGCGAACAATCGAAGTCGACCGCATCATTGGAGACAAAGTCGTCGTGGCGAAAGGATCGAAAGCCGGCGAACGCATCATCGTGGAAGGTTCACAAAAGGCGCCTCCGGGTGCCGTTGTGAAACCGATTCCATTTTCTGCGGGGTCCACAGCCGATTCAGGAACTCAGCCGAAGTCCAATTAAGGAATTTTCATGGCACAATTTTTTATCAACCGACCCATTTTTGCATGGGTCGTTTCCATTCTCATCATGGTGCTGGGATCGCTGGCGATCACGCAATTGCCCGTCGCGCAATATCCGAGCGTCGCGCCGCCTTCGATTTCTGTGACGGCGAATTATGCCGGCGCTTCCGCGGAAACATTGCAGGAAACTGTGACCTCCGTCATCGAGCAACAACTCAACGGAATCGATAACTTGCTCTACATGTCTTCGAGCAGCGATGCGTCGGGTATTGCCATCATTACGCTCTATTTTCTTCCAGGAACCAACCCTGACACGGCGCAGGTTCAGGTGCAGAATAAATTGCAACTGGCCACGCCCAGTTTGCCGCAGACCGTGCAGCAACAAGGCGTCGTGGTGGCGAAAGCCACGCGTAATTTCATGATGTTTTTCACGCTCTCGACGGTTGATGACAGCCTTGATGAAGTCGCGTTGGGAAATTACATCGCATCCAGCGTTCTCGATCCAATCCGCCGCGTCTCGGGCGTCGGCGAAGCGAACATGTTCGGTTCCCAATACGCAATGCGCGTTTGGATCAATCCGGACAAGTTGAACAGCTTTGGTCTCACCGCAGGCGATGTCATCAGTGCAATTCAAAACCAAAATGCCCAGGTGCCGGTTGGACAAATCGGAGACAAGCCGGCCGTCAAAGGACAGCAACTCAACGTGATCATGCAAGGGCGAACCACTTTGCGCACGGTGCCGGAATTTGAAAATGTCTTGCTGCGCACCAATCCGGACGGCTCGCGCGTTCTGTTGAAAGACGTGGCGCGCGTCGCTCTGGGCGCGGAAAATTACGGCACGCAAGCGCGCGTCAACGGG
>VBQB01000306.1 GCA_005887855.1 Verrucomicrobiota bacterium
CAATTCAACCCGAACAGGGGGGCAACACGAGGAGGACGTTTATTACGTTCGCGTATTCCCCACAGGAACACCGACGGCGACTCCCAACGCCCACCCCCACGCCCACTGCGACGTTAGCCTTAACGGGTTTTTCCGGTCAATCCCTGGTTAGTCAAAAATTTTTAAAAAAAGTATTGACACTATCTTGGCACTTCTGCTACAACCGATCCGCCCGGCTCCACTGCCGGGTCCAAAATACTATCCACATCAACCATAAAATCCCATGAAAAGGAAAGCCACTTCGCAATCTGCCTTCTTTAATCTCCGCATCTTAATTGGCGCTTTTTTTTGCCTCGGTGCCGTCGCCGTGGCGCCAACTCCGACACTGGCACAGTGCAGTTGGTCGCCCGGCCCGAGCCTCCCAAGTATCGGGACGCGCTTTGTTGGCGTATTTTTCCCTGCTAACGGCAAGTTTTACGCCATGGGTGGACGCTTCTCCGACGGGGGCGGTGGCGAGTTTACTCATCCCTTCGAATACGATCCGGTCGGAAACAGTTGGACTACCAAGTCAGCCACTTATCCGGATGGCAACGTCAACAACATGGCTTGCGCCGTTTTAAACGACGCCGGGACGGATTACATCTACTGCGTGGGCGGATCCCAATCCGTGGTCAATACAGTGACTGGTCGCGTCTTCCGGTACGACCCTGTTACTGACACACTTACGACAGGTGCCGCTCCCTGGCCACCGGGCGTCAATACCCTGCCCGGAGGCTTCACGGTATTTTCGAATAAGCTCTATATCCTGGGCGGGTTTGACAATCCCCCTACCGGCAACTCGACCAACCAGATCTGGGAGTTTACTCCCAGTCCTGCTGGCTGGGTGCAGAAAACCTCGCTTCTCCCGGTTCCGCGCAGCTACATACCGACCACTACCATCGGCAGCCTAATCTACACAGGCGGTGGCTCCAATATCGTGAACGGCGCTCTCACGGATACTACAGACTCTTTTGTCTTTAATCCGGTGGCGGATAGTATTTCCACCGTTGCACCTATACCGCGGGCGACAAGCAACACTCGGGGGCTGAAGTTCTGTAACCAGATGTGGGTGTTGGGCGGGCAATTTCCTACGCCCTCCAACGAAGTCGATATCTACGATCCGGTTAGCAATACGTGGTCGTTAGGCAGTCCAATGCTAGACGCGCGGCGTAACTTTGCGACCGATACGGATGGGACCAATCGCATCTGGATGGCAGGCGGCTATGATGGTACTGGCGCCATCGTGGCCTCGATGTTTAACTTCAACTGCCCGGTTAGTCCGTGCGCGTCACCCACACCAACGCCCACGCCTACGCCCACACCTACGCCTACACCAACCCCGACGCCGACTGCAACGCCTACGCCTACATCGACACCGGTGCAGATCACTCTGCACGCGCGTGGTTACAAGATTCACGGCCTGCAAAAGGTGGACCTTTTCTGGAGTGGGCCAAGCTCGGGTTTCATCGACATCTATCGTGACGGCACGTTGGTTGCCACCGTGGCGGCCCAAAGTGGTTTCTATACCGATAACATCAATCACACTGGGAAGGGAACCTATGTGTATAGGGTGTGCGTAGCGGGCACTGGGAACTGCTCTAACCAGGTCACGGTGAAGTTTGGCGGCGGGGGCTAACTCCCGGTAGCAAGCAAGCAGGTTCAATCTGCGCGGCGCCGTGCAAGCGGCGCCGCGTTTTTTCTAGCCAGCGTAAAGTGGCGCGCACCTTCCTCGTCCGGTCGCCGCGGCGACACGGATTCGCCGTGGTGAACTTGCGGTTTGCCGTAGCCGTAAACGCGACGCCCTCGGCGCGCAAAAGGATTTTTTACAGAAGGCAACGAAAGAAACAAAGTCGGAAAGGTCAGTTCTACAGAAGGCAGCGAAGAAAACGAAGATTGTGATTTTGAGGCTTCGTCATTCATTCGCCATTCGGCATTCGAGCTTCGTCATTCTCCTAATCCGTGTCGTCCGCGAATCGAGTTGATGGGAACAGCGAGATAGAAGGTAAAGCCGCGAAGGGTAGCGGCGAGCGAGTTGGGAAAGGAGCGAGTTTCAAATCCGCGGTCAAAAATTAAAAAAATCAAAAAAAGTATTGACATGCTCCTTCGCACCTGACTAAAAAAACGTCCTTCGAGCGGACCGCTCCACTCTGACTTCCACCAACAATATCCTATGATCAACCAAACTAGAAATAACCGCGCCTTATTCGACCTGATGTCCTTTGGGGTCTCAGGGATGGGCTTTTTCATTTGTCTGCCCTTGCTGCTGGCACTTGCCAGCGCCTCTGGCCAAACACTGGCGCCCACGCGCGAGGCGCCACGGAACGAGCCGCTGGAATTTTACGATAACCCGCCTGCGCCACCACAGAAGATGGAGACTTCGCCGCGAATGATCTCGCAATTCGGCCCGTTCGTCAGTTTCCAGGTCAACGTCGATGCCAACGGCAACAATATCATCGGCGATGCCGCGAACGAGTGCGTGATTTCCGTTGATCCGACCGACGGGAACAAGATGACAATCGGTTGGAGACAATTTAACAGCGTACTGTCCAATTTCCGGCAGGGCGGCTGGGGTTATACCACCGATGGCGGCGTGCATTGGACGTTCCCCGGTGTTCTGCAAAACAACGTTTTCCGCAGTGACCCGGTGACAAACTCCGATGAAGTAGGGAACTTTTTCTATCTCAGTCTCCAGTCGGACGTTAACCAGTCCTTTTTTTGCGACGATCTGTGGCGCTCGACCAACGGCGGCCAAACTTGGGTGGAGCGCTCACCTGACAGAGGCGCGGGCGGCGGCGACAAGGAATGGTTCACCATCGATAAGACCAACGGCCCAGGGCACGGCTTCCAATACCAGGCAGACGACGGTTTTAACTGTAGCGGCGGCGGCGTGGAATTCCAACGCTCCACCGACGGCGGGGTGACCTGGCAGGCGCCGATCAATATTCCTAACGGGCCTGTGTACGGGACGCTAGATGTGGCCACGAACGGCAACCTTTTTGTCGGTGGCTGGTTCGGAGGCACTACGTTTTATTGCGAGCGCTCGAGCAATGCGCAGATCGGGGGCCAGACGCCGATTTTTGATCAGGTTACCCCAGTCAACCTAGGTGGCTCCATCGGCAGTGGGGGAATCAACCCAGCAGGACTGGACGGACAGTTATTCCTGGCGATTGATCGCTCCGGTGGTCCGACTAACAACTACATTTATATGCTGGCCAGTGTGGTGCCGCCCGGACGTAGCACGACCGACGTGATGTTCGCCCGCAGCACCAATGGCGGACTTACCTTTAGCGCACCGCTCAAGATCAATGACGATCCCGTTAATCCCAGCAAATGGCATTGGTTCGGCACGTTCTCAGTCGCGCCTAATGGGCGGCTCGATGCAGTCTGGTATGATACGCGCAACGCGGCTAATAACACGGATTCGACGTTATTCTATTCTTTCAGCACCGACGCCGGCGTCACCTGGGCGCCGAACGTTGCTGTGAGCAATCCGTTTAATCCTTTCGAAGGCTATCCGAACCAGAACAAGATCGGCGACTACATCACCATTGTCTCAGACGCTACCGGCGGCAATGTAGCATATTCTGCCACGTTCAACTTCAACCCGAACAGGAGCCAGCACGAGGAAGACGTTTATTACGTTCGCGTATCCCCTACAGGAACGCCCACGCCGACACCCACACCGACCCCGACACCTTCTCCCACGCCTACGCCTACCCCCACAGCGACACCTACTGCGACGCCAACACCTACGCCTACTCCGACACCGGGGCAGATCACGCTCAGTGCGCGCGGCTACAAGGTGCAGGGGCAGCAGACGGTGGACCTCTCCTGGAATGGAGCTACCTCGAACAATATCGACATTTATCGTAACGGCGTGCTGATTGCCACTGTGACGAACATCCCCGGGTTCTACACCGATCACATCGGGGTGCGTGGCAAGGGCACGTACACCTATAGGGTTTGCAATGCAGGCACTCAAAACTGCTCTAGTCAGGTCACGGTGAGGTTTGGCGGCGGTTAGTGGTGGCCCTCAATCCCAGGAGATCAGTGAATCGCTGGTCAGCTTGCTCGCCGTGGCCTCGGCGAAGGCGAGTGATCAGTTGTGCACGCAGGCCCTATCAAGGATCAAGCAGCGAGTATCGAGCGAGAGGCAGAACGACCACCGGCCACGGCCTGGCGGCAAACGACTACTGACTACCGGGCTATCGACCCTTGATCCCGTTGTCAGTGGTCCGTAGTCCTGTAGTCCCTCTCGCCATCCGCCTGCCACGCCGTAGCCCCAGCGAAGGCGGGTCTAGGTTAAATCGTTACAACGGATCCGACTCAACGATTCAACGAGGCGTAGCCATTCGTCATTCCGGTTTCGTCATTGATTCGTCATTCGGCATTTGGATTTCGTCATTTTCTTGATTTCATCCGTGAAATCTATCACGCCGTAGTCCCGCGATTGCGGGACGAAGGCGGATGGCGCAGGCCGATCCGCGGTTAAAACTTCGGCTTGGCACGCCGTAGCCTCGGCGAAGACGGGTCGCAGCGTAGCCGTCCTCGGCGGTAACAAAAATGTAACGAATTTTTTTAAAAAAAGTGTTGACATCTTTTGGCGGTCCTGACTAAAAAGGGTGTTTCGCTCGCAAAATATGATCTTGCACTTCAGCAAATCACGATTCGAACAAAGACAACACTCCTATGAAAAAACAAATTAACCCTGCCATCAAAGCGCATCTAATTCGAAGCGCATTTTATCTACTTCTGC
>VBQB01000045.1 GCA_005887855.1 Verrucomicrobiota bacterium
GGTGACCCTAATGTCCACTGCAGCTGCAATGGCTTTCGTCGCAATAAGCCCGTCTGGCCCATTCTTATTGGGGAAATCAGACAACAAGGGCGCGATCAATAAATTCAGCCAAAGTCGCGTTGAGTTGCTTCGAAACAAACTAACCGTGCCTGGCCCTGAGCGAGAGGGCGAGCCAACCGCCGTAGCTGAAGAAGATTACGCGAATCGCGCCGCTGGGACTGCATACGTCCCGTTTGCACTGACGCGGAACGCGAATACGGCTTGGACCAATATCAAGGCAAGGGGTAGGCACACGGCAGGTGCCTGGACTCTCGCGGGACCGAGCACAGCGAATTCTCCTGGTCTGCTGAGCTTCACCGGCGCGGCGTACACGACCTCCGGTCGCATTACCGCACTTGCCGTGGATCCAAGCTGCAACGTGACGACGTGCCGTGTATGGGCGGCAGCAGCAGGCGGCGGTGTCTGGCGGACCAATAACGCGCTTTCCGGCAGTGGGCCCACCTGGACGTTTATTTCCGGCAGCTTCGCGACGAATGCGATTGGAACTCTCACTTACGATGCGGCCCACGCGACACTCTATGCTGGTACCGGTGAGCCAAACGCTTCGGCTGATTCAGAGGCTGGCTTCGGAATTTACAAATCAACTGACGGCGGTAACACGTGGACACATCTCGCCGCGAACACGACTGTCCCCGCCGGGTCAGGCGTTGACTGCACTTGCGCCGTTGGGTTCGGCGGCTTTCAGATAGCGCCCGCCTATAGCGGCCCGGCCTTCGATGGCCGTTCGATCTCTTCTATCATTATCGACCCGAGCAACTCGAATATTCTTTACGTTTCTTCCGCCCGCGGCGTTCGCGGCGTGAGCTCCGTCTTGAGTGGCGGAGCCGTCACGCTTGCCCCTGGTCTTCCGCCATACGGGATGTGGAAGTCCACTGACGGCGGGGCAAACTTTACGCTCTTGAATTATCAAGATGTTTGCTTGAACCCAACACTCCCAGGCAATGCCGGAATCGTGCAGGCAAGCTTCGGCTCAACGCGTGGCGTCCATGAGGCGGCAGTCGACCCCGGATCGTCAAGTATAGTTTACGCTGCTCCATTCCCGGCAAACAATGTCTGCCCGAACAACACCGGAGGTGGCGTGTGGCGTTCGACCGATAGCGGCGGTACCTGGACGCAGATGAAGAACGCACGGAATGTGACGCTAAATACCGATCGGGCGTCGTTCGCTGTCACACCAATCGCTGGCGGATTTACGCGAATGTACGTGGGCGTGGGAAATTCCAGCGCGAGCGCGGCGAACATCGCGCGGTTGTATCGCACTGATAACGCAGTGACTGCGACCAACGCCAGTTTCACCGACCTGACACAGGCGCAGCAGGTGTCGGCGGCACCGAACCAAACGATTGGCTACTGCAGAACCCAATGCTGGTACGACAACGTGGTTTACTCGCCTCCTAATAAGCCGGACGTAGTGTACCTCGGTGGTGCCTACGATTACGAGAACTACGGTTTCAGGAACAACGGCCGCGCATTCATCCGCTCGACGGATGCCGGTGTGACCTTTACCGATACGACGTACGATGCGACCACGGGCGCGCCGCCTCCCGATAGCTACGCATCGATCTACCCGGGCACTGGGATCGCGCCTAACGGTCAGCACCCGGACTCGCACGCGATCGTAGAGATCCCGGGGACGAACTCGGCAATCTTCGGTGGGGACGGCGGTCTCATGCGCTCGAATGGCGCGTTCGCAGACATCTCATCCCAGTGCAGCAGCCCGCGCGGCCTCAGCGGCACTGAGCTTGCAACCTGCCAGCAGTTGCTGTCTGCGGTTCCGACCTACCTCTACAATCTCAACAAGGGACTATCGACTATACAATTCCAGAGCCTGTCAGTTGCTGCCGACAATCCTAAGCATCTGCAAGGTGGGAACCAGGACAACGGCACGTTTGAAACCTACGGCTCGGCTGTGACCTGGCCCCAGATCATGTACGGCGATGGCGGGCAATCGGGCTTTAACTTGGCCAACTCGGCGCTCCGGTTCAACACGTTCACGGGTGGTGCCCACGATGTGAACTTCCAGAACGGCGATCCGACGAAGTGGGTCATCGCGAGTGGTCCCATCGTAGCCAGCGGGGAAGGCTTTTCTCCCCCGGCGCAGTTTTACACGCCAATCATTGCCGATCCGAATCCGGCTGCTGCAGGGACGATTTTCCAAGGCTCGTTGAGCGTCTGGCGAACCCAGGATTGGGCCGGCAATCAAGCGTTCCTCGAAGCAAACTGTCCTGAATTTACGACCTCGTTTGCCAATCCTGCTTGTGGTGACTTCGTTCGCATCGGGCCCAGCGGCGCAACCATTCTGACTACGTCCGCTGGCGATTACCGTGGAACGACGCGGTCCGGCGGCGCCGTCGCAGCGGTTGCACGGACAGCTTCCGATACCGGTACGCTGTGGGCCGCGACGACCACTGGCCGCGTCTTCATCTCGAAGAACGCCGACGCAGCGAATACCAGCGTGACGTACACGCGGCTCGATTCGCTCGATGCGAACAGTCCAGGCAGGTTTCCCAGCGGCATCTTTGTCGATCCGGCGGACTCGAATCACGCTTGGGTTTCGTACTCTAGTTACAGCTCGCTGACTCCAACCACGCCGGGGCACGTGTTCTCGGTCACGTACGACCAAGGTGCGGGCACCGCAACATGGACCAATCTGGATGGCTCGGGAGCGCAAATGTTCCCTGACTTCCCGGCAACGGCTATCGCCCGTGATTCGAATGGTGACCTTTACGTTGCAAACGATTGGGGTGTCCTGAGACGTGCGAACGGTTCGTCCGATTGGGTGGTTGCCGGAACCGGTCTTCCACAAGTCGAAGTCGCAGGCCTTACGATCGTGCCGAGTTCGCGGGTTCTATACGCCGCAACGCACGGGCGTAGCGCCTGGAAGCTGACGCTGCCGTAAAGTTGGTTTAAGCTTTTGGGCGGGATAGTAAAAATCTATCCCGCCCATTTTTTTGCAGTGATGATACCTGTTCTCAAGCACCTGATTTTCGCCTGCGCCTTTTTGCTGCTCGCCAGCAGCGCATCCGTTGACGCCGCTCCGCCTGGCTTTGTGGAAGGCCATTTGAAAATCATTTCGCCCAAGGAGGTCGAGTTGGCAGATGGAAACGCGCCAACGGTCACCGCGGAAACATATGGCGAATATCCGCTCATTATTCTGAGCCGGGACGGAAAAAAAGAAATCGCGCGGGTCACTGCGGACGGGAATGGAAACTATCGTACTGCATTGCCGCCGGGCGATTATGTTTTGGATGTGCCAAGGCGCGGGCGCGGTCACGTTCGCGCGAAACCACAGCGATTCACGGTTGTTTCAAACCAGACTGTCCACGTCGATATGGATATCGACACGGGCATTCGTTGAATGCTCGCCTCTGTCTGTTTTCGGCATTCGTTTCAAGTGTGACTGTCCCGCCGCTCGCGCGAAAGATGCGGACGTGATTGACAAATGGGCCGGATGCAGGTTGAATAGTGACCGGTAATTTCTTCCGCGCCAGTCATTCTCTCGGGAGGCGCGCTCCTCCGAAACTACAGCATTTTTTAGTCAGATACTTCATTCCGAAATAATAAATATCCGCATCCATGGCGGGACATAGTAAATGGTCAAAGGTCAAGCGTTTCAAAGGCGCAATCGACGCGAAACGTGGCAAGATCTTCAGCAAATTGTCGAAGGAAATCACCATCGCCGCTAAAACCGGCGGTGGCGATCCCAATGGCAATCTGCGTCTGCGCAGTGCGATCCAGGCGGCGCGCGGGCAAAGCATGCCGAATGACAACATCGAGCGCGCGATCAGACGCGGTACCGGCAAGGGAAGCGAGACGCAGCACTTCGATGAAATCGTTTACGAGGGTTATGCGCCGGGCGGTGTGGCCGTTATTGTCGAAGCCGCAACCGACAATAAGAACCGAACAGCCGCCGAGATTCGGAGCATCTTTAGCAAGAACAATGGCAACCTTGCGTCGACGGGAAGTGTTTCATACATGTTCCATAAAAAGGGTCAAATCACCGTCCCGCGTTCGAGCATCAACGAGGATCGTATTCTCGAGTTGGCGCTGGAGGCTGGCGCAGAGGAGTTGACAACCGACGAAGATCAGTATGTTATTACCACTTCCCACGATCAGCTCTACGCCGTAGCTGAAGCGCTCAAAAATGCGGGCGTAACCACCGATGGGCAAAAGTTTACGTTCATTCCCGATACGACTGTTCCGGTCGCCGACGAAAGCGTCGCACTACAGGTCCTGCGCTTGTGTGATGCGCTCGACGAGGACGACGACGTGCAAAACGTTTATTCAAATTTAGAAATCCCCGACGAATTGCTGGCCAGGTTGCCGGCCTGAAACTTATTGCTGCAGGAAACTTGTTAAGAACGCTGCCGCCGCAGCGCAGAACTCCATATTGTTTATGAACGAAGAAAACGAAAACCAGCCTTCACCGCTGGAAACTGAATCGGCTGCGCCGCTGGAGCAACGTCACCATCGCCCGCGCCGCCGTTATCCGCGAAGACGTTATCAAGATCGGGGTAATCGGAATTTCGGTGATTCACATAATGAGTCCTCGAATTCTTCGCCGACGGCAGTTGATTCTGCCGCTGGCAACGTGGGGGTTGAAACATTGGATCGATCCGCCCAAGGCGGACCTGAAGGAGGGGAGAGTGCCGTTGAAAACGGGGAGCAAGTTCAGCGTGAACCGGAATTCGGCGATGGCATCATTGAAATCTCTGGCAAAGGGTTTGGTTTTCTTCGCGATGCCAAACGCAATTTCGTGCAGACACCGCAGGACATTTTCGTGACACCGGAAATCGTCCGCCGTTTTGGGTTGCGCGATGGAATGTGGATTCATGGCGAAACGCGGCGAGGCAACCGCGGTCCTCAACTAGTCAAGCTGCTGACAATTAACGGTGACGAACCGCCGAAATATCAGGGTCTGCGACCGTTTGAAGAGCTTACCACGATTAACCCGAACAAACGGATCAAGCTTGAGACAGATCCGGAGCGGTACACGACGCGCATCATGGATTTGATGACGCCGCTCGGCATGGGTCAGCGCGGTTTGATTGTCGCCCCGCCCCGCACTGGCAAGACGACGCTCTTGCATCACATCGCCGAGGCGGTTACGAAAAATCACAAGGACATGCACGTCATTATTTTGCTTGTCGATGAACGGCCCGAAGAGGTCACCGATTTCCGCCGTTCGCACCCGAAGGCGGAATTGATGGCCAGCTCCAACGACGCCGACATCAAAAGTCACACGCGCATCGCGCAGCTCGCCATTGAGCGCGCCAAACGGCTCGTCGAAGCCGGCAAACACGTATTCATCCTGCTCGACTCGATCACGCGCACGGCTCGCGCATTTAATAATGCGATGGCTGGCGGCGGTCGCACCATGAGCGGTGGTATCGACGCTCGCGCGATGGAAATTCCACGCAAAATTTTTGCAGCGGCGCGTAACACCGAAGAAGCCGGATCGCTCACTATCGTAGCCACCGCGCTGATCGAAACCGGGAGTCGCATGGACGAACTCATCTTTCAGGAATTCAAAGGCACCGGAAATATGGAAATGGTGCTTGACCGGAAAATCAGCGATCAGCGGATTTATCCGGCTATCGATATTTTCCTCTCCGGCACGCGGCGTGAAGAATTGCTGCTGCAACCGTGGGAATTGGAGAAAATCAATCTCATTCGCCGCGGCCTCGCCGGTCACAAACCAGAAGAAGCGATCCAGCGTCTGTTGATGTTCGTGAAAAAATTCCCGACGAACACCGAAATGCTCAAGGGAATTCCGGGTTAATTTGACGAATTGCGATTTGCAATTTGCGAACGAGATGTCGCAATGAAATCGCAAATCAACGAGGCTGAGCAGAAGTCGCGAGGACGCGAAGACTTTCGGCGTCACCAATCGAAAATTTTCGAGTGGGAAGTCCTCCCTCCCGAAGATCGATCGGGTAGCCGCCGGGCGAGTGCCTCTCTTGAACCGCTTTTCCGGTGGCTTGCGCTCATCATGGATGAGTTTCTGCGCTTTCCCGGAACGAAAATTCGCTTCGGCCTGGATCCGATTATTGGTCTCCTTCCCGGAATCGGCGACGTGTCCTCCGCGATAATTTCGGCGGTGGCACTTGTCCACGCAGCGCGATACGGAGTTCCGAAAATTCTGCTCGCCCGCATGGCAACGAACATTTTGATCAACGAGCTGGTCGGGATTATTCCGGGGCTGGGCGATGCATTTTCATTCTGGTTCAAGTCGAACGTGCGCAACTATGAGCTGCTCCGGAACTATTCCGCGGCGCCTGCGCGGTCGAGAAAAGGCGATTGGATATTCCTTGTCGCAGTTCTGAGCCTGCTGTTTGTAATTGTTTGCGCGGGATTGATCGTGACTGTCCTGGTATTGCAGGCGATCGGCCGGTTCGTGTTCGACCGATAAATCAACCTAACCAGGCGCATCCCCAACGAGTCGATTGTAGAGCGCGTTGATAGCTTGGCGTGCATCGAGATATCTTTCTCTAAAAACGTCGAATTCCTCATAGCCAAGACGGATAGCCGCCTTTCGTTGTTCGTCTGCATCGCTTGAGAACGCCGAAACAGTTTTGTTGTCGTAACGTCGCAACACAGATTCGCACCGACGCAGGAATGAGTAAGCATCTTTGAGATTGGCAGTCTCCGAATCAGTCAGGCGCCCGCTTTCGCACAAGCGATCGACGGCGCGCTTCCAAGTCGGCTCCCAAATACTTTCTCGCATTTGCAATGCTTGAACCAGAAATTCCCCTTCGATAATTCCGCCGATCCCTGTTTTGAAATCGAGAAAATCCGACCCGCTTCCGCGTTCGCGCCGAATGCGCTTGAGCATGTCGTCGATTCTAAAACGGAGATCGACATGTTGACCGGCGTCACGCCACACGCGTTTTGCCATTTCGATAAACTCGCTCTGCAGTGGCCCCGTAACAGCGCGTGCGCGAGTCAGTGCCTGCAGCTCCCAAGGCTGAGCGCGGCCAGCGTAATAAGATTGATAAGCTTCGATGGAGCAGACCAGTGGCCCCTTTTCTCCCTCGGGACGCAGTCGTGCATCGAGTGCCCAAATGTTTCCTTCAGCACTGGGCTGCGCCATTGTGACGACGAGATTTTGCGCGGAGCGAATATCCTCCCCAACGAACAGAATATCGAGATCAGCGCCATAACTGGTCTCGCGTCCGCCAAATTTTCCGAGAGCAATGATGGTCAATTGCTCGCTTCCGAGAAGCTTGGTCATAAAGATTAGGCAGGCTTCGGCAAGCGAGGAAAGATCGGCCTGTGACTCGGAAAGATTAGCAAGGCCTAATACATCCCGAAGAAGAATTCGCAACAATTGGGTTTGCCGATAAGCGCGGACTGGATCGAGATCCACCTGACTAAGATCGAGCGAGGCGAGGCGGTGCAAATGTTCCTCCAATGCGATTGGACGGTCCAGTTGTTCCCGGCGTGTGATTTCTTCGAGAAGGTGCGGGCGGCGGATCAAAAGCTCGCTGGCAAACCGGCTGGCATCGAAGATTTTTACCAACAGTTCGAGTAGTCGAGGATTGGTGACGAGAAGCTCGAAGAGCAAACTGCGCAAGCCATAGGCTTCAACAAACCGAACCAATTGATTGAGAGTTGCATCGGGGTCCGCCGCTGTCGCGAGCCACTCGAGCAAAACCGGCCGTAGCTTACGGAATATTTGGCGCGTGCGCGGCGCGATATGGAAACTGGCGGGGCCTTGCGCCAGATCCGCGAGCCCCTTGGCCGCCCGTTTTTGGTCGCGGAAAATTCCCAGATCAATTTTGACCGGTTCCTCATGCGTTTTGGAAATGACCCGTTCAAAAATCGAGCGCACACTGCGCATCTTTTCTTGTAGTGCCAGGGTGAATCGTTCACCGGATGAAAAACGAAGGCTGAGTGCGAGTCGCCGCAGAGCTTCCGGTTCCCGCGGAACGGTGTGAGTCTGCTGCTCAGCTTCGATTTGCAAACGGTGCTCAACACGCCGGAGAAACCGATATGCCTTGTCGAGCGTCAGCACCTCCTCGCGCGGAAGAAGATCCAATTGACGAAGACCGCGCAGCGCTTTGAGCGTGCTCGCTTCTTGCAGGAACGCATGGCGCGCCCCGTGGATAAGCTGAAGTGCCTGCACGACAAACTCGATTTCGCGAATGCCACCGCGGCCGAGTTTGACGTCGCGTTCAAGCTCATCGTGTCCGACGACGTCGCGCTCGATGCGTCGCTTGATGTTGGCGATCTCGTCGAGCAAATCGGGCGTCGGACTCTTCGGATAAATGAAAGGCTGATGCTGCCGCAAGAATTCGTAAGCCAACTCCCGGCTGCCGCCGATTCCGCGCGCCTTGATCAGGGCAAGGCGCTCCCAAGTTTCGCCGAAACCGGCATAATAATTTTCCATGCTCTCGAGCGATCGCGCCAGTGGCCCGGCCGAGCCTTCTGGGCGAAGGCGGAGATCGACACGAAACAGTGAGCCTTCCGGATGAGGTATTGAAAATGTTTCGAGAATTTTCTTTGCCAGTCGGTTAAAGAATTCGTGATAGGAGAGGTGCAGCGAGAGCTGGCCTTCATCGCTGTAGAGGAAAAGGAGATCGACATCCGAGCTATGATTCAGCTCGCCGCCTCCGAGCTTGCCGAGCGCGAGAATGGCGAATTCAGCGTCGGGGGAACCGTGGCGCTGGCGAAATTCCGCGTTCCAGTGTTCGAACACGCGGCGAATGCAAATTTCCGCGACTTGCGAAAGCTCCGCGGTGGTTTCCTCAAGCGGCGCTACGTTCGCAAGTTCCCGAAGCGCAACTCGCGTCATCTCGCGGCCTTTCCAAAAACGAAGCGCTCCGAACTTTTCTGCTGAGATCGAATCGCCAGAAACAGAGCGGAGCTCGTTTAACATTTCTGCGTAGCCGCGAGCCGCGAGACATACTTCAGGTTGATGAAGCCAAAGAAGAGTTTCGGGATTCCGCCTCAATCTCGCCGCACAAATGCTTGAAACTGCGAGGAGATGAACCAGAGCTGTTTCGCTTAGGGGAAATTGTTCGACGACGTCGACGAGGGGCACAGCGTTTGCCGGCCACTTTTCGCCAAGTTGGACCAGGGTGGTTTCGACTTGTACCGGGTCTAGCGAGGCGACCGCCTTTTCGCGAATCCAACGATCCCCCCTATCCATCGGACGAAGCATCATGCGGATCTAGTGGAAAGACCAGTTGTCGATTGTTCGAGGCGAAGCAGCAACCGAAGTTGTCCGAAATCGCGTATTCTCCGGGTTCGCTCGATTATGACGACGGGGTAGGAGCCAAAACGCGAAGGGCTTTCTCCCGGATTTGAAACTCAACTGGACAATTGCCGATCAGTTCGCCATCGAGTTCCACGGGGACATCCCGATCGCTTGTTATGCGCAAGTATCGCGTCTGAAAGTATTCAATCTCGGGGACACGAATGTCCGAGCTGAAGACAACATCCTGTAGATACTTGATGATCTCGAGATAACCGAGCCGTGTGAAAGCAACGACATCAAATAAGCCATCGTCGATGATGGCGTGTTTGAAGAAGGGAAAAGGCCCTCCGTAAAGGCGCCCATTTCCGACGAGAACAAACGACCCCTCATCAACAGAAGCATCCTCCGATTCAATGAAAAGTCTCGGCGGCTGACGTGCCGCGATCTGTGCTGCGGAAATGAGATAACTGAGCGGACCGAAACTGCGTTTGAAGGCGAGACTGGTTTCCTTGACCACTTGTGCGTCGAGCCCTACGCCGGCGAGTTGGACGAAGTGTTTCCCATTTGCGCTCGGAAGATCGACAAGACGCGCGTTATCGCCCTGAATAATCTCCCAGCAACGCTGAAGATCGTGCGCCGGTAGACCAAGCTCCATCGCGAAGACATTCACTGTGCCGATTGGGAGCAGCCCTAATGCCGCACTGCTTCCGGCGATGCCGTTGACTACTTCATTGACCGTACCATCGCCGCCGGCCGCAACAATTTTTTCAAATCCCTCCGCAGCAGCATGACGGGCCAACGTCTCCGCTTCGCCCGAGCGCGACGTCGTGCGCAGGAGGCAGCCAGGAGCAATCGATTCGATACGTTCCTGCCAGCGCTTTGCTTGTTCGCTTCCTGCGATCGGATTGAGAATGACAACCGTATTACTACTCACACGAAACAACAAGAGAAGGCTTTGATCTTTTCTTCAAACTGGGGCTGCGTAACGTCTCCGGGTGCGAAAATTGCGAGGAATTGTGTTGATTGCCGTTGGAGCAGTGATTGCGCTCGGCGCAATCGTCTTAATCGGCGTGAACCTGTATGTGCAATCGCAAGCCACACAAGCGAAGATTCAGCAGGAGCTGAGTCAACGGCTTGGTACCGCGTTGCAAATTCGCAGCATCAGCGTGACCCCGTGGGGGGGACTCGAACTGAGTGGCATTACGATTGCGCAGCGGTCCGCTGCAAGCTCGAGTCATTTTCTTGAGGCAAGAACATTCCGCCTTCGCGTTCGTTTTCTCTCGCTCTTTTCTCGTCGGCTAGTGATCAAGGAAGTTTCGCTCGTCAACCCAAACGTAGTTTGGCCGCAAAATGCGGAGGGAAAATGGAGGTTGCCGTGGTCGCGAGAGGAAGGAGCTCCAGACATTCCGGTAGGCGGAGCTCCAAGTATTTCCGAATCACGAACGGAAAACGAACCCACCAAACCGGCTGCATCTCCTTTTCCGGCATTGCGCGCAACACCGTTGTCACCAACAGCGAAGCCTGCGACTGCCGAACGCCCCAGTCGGCCAACCAGCATGACCGTGGCTCCAGAGGTTCAGCGGGTCAATATCAATGGCGGCAATTTCACTTTTCTCGATCGGTCCGGCGAAGTAGCAGGGACTTTTGCAGGCGTCGATTTTCGTTCCAGTATTCGCAGCGCCCTGGCCCTTCACGGCAATGTCAGGGTCGCAAAAATTTCGTTGCGGGATCGCTTTTTTCTTGAGCAATTGCAATCACCGCTACGCTACGAACCTGAGGTGCTGGAGCTTTCCAAAATTTCCGCGCGTGCAGGCAGCGGCGAAATCGATGGCTATTTCGCGATGCAACCGGAAACGGAGGATTCTCCGTTCACCACAAGGGTGACATTCCATAATGTGCAGGCCGATCAGATTGTCGCTGACGCCGGCGGCTCGAAAGGAATGGTGCAGGGCAAATTAGAGGGAAAGTTCGAAGCCTCAGGAAAAACGGCCGACCCCAATGAGCTCATGGGGAAAGGCGAGCTTTTCCTGCGCGATGGGCGGGTGCGGCAATACAGCCTGCTCGTCTTGATCGGGCAAATCCTGCAAATCGAGGAGCTAACTGAGCTCCATCTGGAGCAGGCCCAGGCGAGATACCATATCAGTTCTGGAGTGGTTACGATCGACGAACTGATTTTGCGCTCCCCGAACATTCGGCTCTCCGCGTCCGGTACGGTCACGTTCAACGGCAAGCTGAAACTGGAATCCCAACTCGCGATCAACGAAAATATTCGCGGTCGGCTTTTCAAAGCTATTCGCCAAAATTTCCAACCAATCAGCGAGCCCGGCTATTTTGCCCTCGATTTTCACGTTGGGGGCAGCATTGATCGACCAAGTACGAATTTGATGAATAAGATGGTTGGGCGCGATCTCAAAGATTTCGGTAGTGTGATCAACAGCTTGCTGGGCGGGGGAAAAAGGGAGCGACCGAAAAAGAAAGAGAAACGAACGGAACCGGTAACACCCGCCGCGCCTTCGCCTTCTCTCGCCCCAGAGGTACCACCACCACAAGCTACCGCAACGCCAATCTCGTCACCATGAGAGTGATCGCCGGCAGCGCCGGCGGCATCCGCCTGGCAGTTCCAAAGAGTGGTGTTCGACCAACAATGGACCGCGTCAAAGCCGCCATCTTCTCTAGCCTCGGCGACACGATAATCGGCGCGCGAGTTCTCGATCTTTTCGCGGGAAGCGGTGCGCTCGGCATTGAAGCGCTCAGCCGCGGCGCCTCCTCTGTTCTCTTTGTCGAGCAAGATCGGCAATCAATTGATGTGATCGAGAGGAATCTCGCGAAAACAAAATTCCAGACACGCGTTCGACGGCAGGAAGTTTTCGAATTCCTCCGGCGATCGTCTGGGACCGAAACATTCCAAATCATTTTTGCAGATCCGCCCTACGAAAAAACAGAATCTGGCGAGCGCTTTACCGAAAAGCTTCTGACAAATGAAGCGCTGGCACAACTGCTCGCTCCGCTCGGCGTCTTCATTTTGGAAAAGCGGCCGGCTGAGCGTTTTCCGGCGACAAAACTTTGGAATATCGTCCGGGCGCGAAGTTACGGGGCTACGGAAGTTTTGTTCTTGCAAGGTGTCGCTTCACCCTCTCGTCCGCGCGCCGCGGCGGGCACGATATGATTCGCTTTATCTACAATTTGCTTTGGCCACTCGGGCTCCTGTTTTTTTTGCCTGGTTATTTAGTGAAGATGGTCCAGCGCGGCGGTTATAGCGAAAAATTTGGCCAGCGTTTGGGAATCTACGACCACGAATTACGGGCGAGGCTGGCGCAGCAAAGATCGACATGGTTGCATGCAGTGAGCGTGGGCGAAGTCATGATTGCCCTCAAGCTGGCCCAGCAACTGCGAACGCTCGAACCTGATCTGCGTTGTGTGTTGACCACGGCGACCACAACGGGATTCGCTTTGGCGAACAAGAACGCTCAGGCTTGGCGCGAGGTCCTGTACACACCGCTCGATTTCTGGCCGATCATGCGCCGCGCATTTAATGTGATTCAGCCTGCCAGGATCATTCTCGTCGAAGCTGAAGTCTGGCCCAACCTCGTTGCCGAAGCGCACGCGTGCCGAATCCCAATCGCGCTTGCAAATGCGCGCTTGTCGCCAAGATCGGAAAGGAGATTTCGATTGTTCCGGTTTTTTGTGGCGCCAACATTCCAGCTTCTCGATTTGGTTTGCGTGCAAGAGCCGGAGGACGGCGACCGATGGCACCGGCTCGGCGTAGAGCGCAGCCGAATTCAGTATACCGGGAGCATCAAATACGATCTCACTGGTCTCGATGATCGTATGGATGTTCAAGGCAGCGGAGGGTTCCACTTGGATATTTTAGATCGCGAGCGCCCTGTGCTCTTCGGTGGTAGCACTCATCGCGGTGAAGAGGAAATTCTCGCCAAGGCTTTTCTGAGGTTGCGACAGAAATTTCCCTCGCTGTGTTTGTTCATTGCGCCACGCCATGTGGAGCGTGTGCCAGAAATCCGAAGGCAGCTCGAAGCTCTTTCGTTGGACGTCCGGCTAGCGAGCGAAGCGGCGAATCATGGCGACGCCGAGCCAGATTGTGTCATTCTCGATACAACCGGTGAACTTCAAGGGTGGTACGGAATCGCGACCGTTGTGTTTATGGGGAAGAGCCTGACCACGCACGGCGGCCAAAATCCCGTCGAACCGATTGCGGCGGGTAAGCCGATCATCTTTGGTCTGCACATGGAAAACTTCGCGACGCTTGCGAAAGCGCTTGTCTCGAAGAGTGGCGCCATCCAAGTGCGAGACGCCGACGCACTTGATCGGGCGGCGGAGAAGCTCCTGCATGACAGTGAAGCTCGCCAGCAGCTCGTCCAAAACGCGCGTGAGGTGTTGAACGAGCATCGAGGCGCGACCGCGCGCACTGCGGCGTTGATCACTAGCCTCGCTTAAACAAGCGGATCGATCGTCGGGGCGTCCGGCAATTTGCCTTGCGTCCAAGACCAGCAATTCGATATTGCCCGCGCTTTTACGACCCTATCGTCTAGAGGCCCAGGACACCGCCCTTTCACGGCGGTAACACGGGTTCGAATCCCGTTAGGGTCGTTTACCTCGTAAACGGGCGAAGAACCGTCTATGCATAACGGCTCCGCATAACATGTGCATGGAAATCCGCCAATGTCCGCCCATGTATTTATGGGCGGTGAAAACTCCTCGCGTAGGCCGCACCGGAAATAACCGAATCTCGCTCTAAACTCAACGATTCACCGTGGCTTTTGCGGCTGGGATCGGTGATCGAGTTCCCAGTATTTCATGGGTGCCGAGCGTGGGGTCCTGCGGCGTTGCGTCACCAGTCTGGCGAGGGTGGGTAGCCTTCGGAACCGGGGCCCGGAAAAACAATCCTTTTCTTCATGCAGTCTCTCCGTTTTTGGCTATCGCCTCGGCCCGCTTCTCGCGCACGCGAGAGGGCTTTGCGAAAGCTCCGGCGCGCAATTAGCTATTGGAGCGCGCGGCGGAGCAAACATTAAAAACCTAATCCTTGATCTGCGAGGCGTCAGCTTTTCTATCGGACACGCGAACGCACGATTCTACGCGATCTGTGCAAACCACAATTCCGGTCAATTGAAAAGGCTCGACAGAGTTGCATCCCTTTTTTAGTCTTGAGCTGTGAGCGATTACGACAGCGATTGTCGGACCCTTGAGATTGAGCCGGGGGCGTCTCTGGAAGAGGTAAGACAGGCATACCTTGATCAGACGAAAATATGGCATCCCGATAGATTCTCGAATGACATCAGGCTTCAGAAGAAAGCGGAGGAGAAGCTCAAGCAAATCAACCTAGCGTATCAGCGACTTTGCGGGCGCGGAACGTATGAGCTGCTGATACTGAGTCGCTTCACAGATCCATCTCCACAGCCTCCGCCCGGTTGGATTGCTGTCTTTGTGAGCAGTTGTGCGCGCAGCCTACAGGAGGGCGTTGTCGCTCTCCCTCGGGAGCTTAGGAAAAGCGTGATCGCTATCACAAAGCCCTTTGCGCTCTTAATGGCAAAAACAGTTAACGTGAGCAACCAGGTCTTTTGGAACGGCACAAGTGGCCGGAGCCAAGCCATCGCCTACTGCACCAACAGTGCTCTCTCAAAGGGAGCTGCTCACTGCATCTTCGGCGGAGACGGCGGTCCCAGCCCTGCCTATAGCTCGCCCATCAGGAGACGTTTTTCCCTGGAAAAGGAACGTCGTCACAACAATTTTTTGGGTCGGTGAAGAACAGGTTACGGGAAAAACGTCGCCACAGCACCAGAGCGCTTGGGACAAGGATTGGCTGAAGAACTTTGGCGGAGTGGACAACCCTGAGCCGGCAGCCCGGCATGATTACATCCCGATCTCGTTCGTTCCGCGTCAAAATCCTTTTTACTGCGCGCTGCCATATAACGATGTTGAGCACGGGCAGTTCAAGCCGGAGGCGCCGATTGTCATTCCTTGGTTCAAGCAGGTGCATACGGGGCCGGGTCAGTCCGTGTGCAAGGATCGCTGGGTCGGCATTCGAAAGGGGGATCGCATCTGCTACGCGCAATGGGAAGATTGTGGCCCGTTTCGCACCGATCATTTCCAGTACGTTTTTCAGAATGAACGTCCAACGCCGAACGCAAGTCATGGTGCAGGCCTGAGTGTTTCTCCAGCCGTCCGCGATCATCTCGGCCTCGCACCAACCGACGTGGCGGATTGGCGATTCGTCGAAGTAAGCGATGTCCCTCCCGGCCCCTGGCGCAATTACGGCGAAAACAATCACTTTGTCATTGCGCGACGCCAACTAGAGAAGGGCTTCGCCGAGCAGAAAGAGTCTGCCAATCCAGCTGCGACGAAACCAGCGCAAGGCCCTCCCGTCCCGGACGAGAGCGTGATCTCGCAAGGCCCTCCCGTCCCGGACGAGAGCGTGATCTCGCCTTCTGCGACGAAACTAGAGCAGGGCTTCGCCGAGCAGAAAGAGTCTGCCAATCCAGCTGCGACGAAACCAGCGCAAGGCGCTCCCGCCCCGCGTGGGAGCGTGATCTCGCCTTCCGCCGCGAAAGCTCTTACGACTTACGCGCCGCGCCCCGAGTATCCACAGGAAGCCCGTTCGCACCGCATTGCAGGCAGTGGAGTTTGCGTCGTTTCGGTTCATCCTGCGAGCGGGCGCGTAACCAACGCTTCAATGGCGCAGAGCACGGGAAGTCCGCTGCTGGATAAATCAGTCCTCAGTACGGTCCGCACGTGGAAATTCAAACCTAGAACAGTTTCGAAGGTCAGCATTCCTGTTGAGTTCACAATGGCGGGGGAACAGCGATAAGTAGGCGGGCCGCACTCGTTCGGACAAAATCGGACAGTCGAAGTGCGTTTATTTGCGTGAATCAGTAAGAACCTCGTCGGAAAACCTTCGGAGAAGGACCTCAAACCGCCCTGAATAATCACCAAAGCTGTCAACCAACCGAAGCAGCCTTAGTCCCGCAATGAGCCGCCACGGCTTTACCGCATGGCGGCGCTTTGCTTCACGGGCGTGCACTCACCGCTCTTTAAACTGGCCTGCGTGCTTGTGTGTTTCGATCACGTTCCCCGCTGAATCGTAAATGCGAATCACAGCAACGTGTGAGCGGCTGTAAAGCTTCGCGTAGTCGATTGCATTATTGATTGCGTCCGGCCCGCCAGACAAGACCGCGCATCGAACCGGGAGCACATCGGAGATTAGATTAACGCCACAATCATCTTTACGGGGACGGATTTCGTAAACGTGCGCAGTTTTCATGTGTTTTTTCTTTTCATTGTGATTCTGCGAGATTTGCTGGCTCAGGATTGCGGAAATCTCCCGACAGATTGGAGAAATCCTGAGCGTGGTCCGGCATTAGAACCGGTAAGAATAGGAATGCGCGGGCTGTCCTGTCTATTATACCTTAGTATAATACGGGAAGCCGGCATACGTTGTCGCCCGCGTTATTGCGCCTGTCCATATCACTTTGTCATTGCCGTGCGTAGAACAAAAGAGGCACAACGCGTCACGTGAAGTACTGGGAAATCATCGCCGACAAAAAAGGGTAAATATGTGAGCGAAGCCGACGCGATCAAAGAAGGAGACAGAGCCGCGGCCAAGGGACAATAGATCGAACGGGAAGTTGGAAATCGCACGCAAAGCTGTTGCGACAACAGTTACCGCGAGCTTTCCTCTGACTTCTGTCGTCTGGATTGCTGTGGTGGCAGCCGTGTCGGCCACCCGTCACTTTGTCTTCCGCTTGCCGCGCCGTAGGGCCACGACCGCGGAACGATGGCGGGTCCTGTCCCTTTTGCGGTTCGAGGTTTCTACGTCATTGGCTAACGAAAAAGCTTTCCGCATAACTTTTGTAAACTTGTCTGCGCCAATTTGATTGTCGATTTGGATGGCGAGAAACACCTGTTCCAAATGGTCGCGATTCCCGATGTTGGCGAGCGCGTCGGCAAGTCGCGCCGTCTTCGCTGGCAGAAAAGCGGGGCCGCCCTCGCAACCACGCACATTCAATAAATCGGTGTGGAATGTTGTTGCTTGTTTGTTCTTCTCATCGGTTTTCATTGCCGCGAGGTTGTACGAGAGCGTTTACGAGATGATTTCGCCGGCTGATGTTTTTGGAGGTTGATGAAACCGACAACTAATTCCTCGAAGAAGTTTGGACGCGGGCGGGCGACATGCCTGTAGCGGCGCAGCGCTTGTTTTTCAGTCTTCGTCTTCGCCTGGGCGACTGAATAATGCTCCAAAGGTTCAGGAACTACCAGAGCCTCCTTCTCTATTTGAGGTACCAGCGGCCCATCCTCAGCCCACTTAGACGGATGGAATTTAACAACCGGAGCTCTTTCTTCGGCGGGAGCGGCGAGCAAAATCGCAACCCCTCCGGTGATCCCAAAAATTGCAGCAAGTAAAGCGGATTTCATGTGGGTAAACAGGCCGAAACCTTCGTAGAGTTGCAAAGGTCCTTTGTCGCTGCCCACAGAAATTCCTGCAAGCATTGGCCGTCGTTAGCAGCGGCCTCGCGTATCAGATCAAGCTCGTATTGTTCGAACTCGACCTCCGTCATTTCCAGTTGGCGCCGCAACGCCACGGACGGAGTAAACTCAGGGATTGGAAAGTTGCGGATTGAAGCAGAGGATTTTTCTAGCATAAACTGTTGGGTTCGAGAATTGAAGGATCGGTAAAACGGTTACGTGACATGGCGGTCGCCAGAACCCGCTGCGGCACAAATCAACCGGCGGCCAGGTCCTACTCGGATGACTGCTGATATTAAGATCGTCGCGACTGCCGTTTGATCGCGCAGACTAGACAGTTGTTTTTGCGCACTGCGAAACGCGTTTCGCGTAAGCGCATTAGCCTCGCGAGGGTCATCGGTCAATCGAGAAGCGAAGCTGTAAACAGCGGGATAATAACGAGCGACCAAACTATCAAAACGTGAGCTTTTCGCTTTCATCGGCGGCTTTCTTTTTTTAGTGGTCGGAGATGGTGGACGTTTACCTGTTAGAATCGTTTCCATCTCTCACCTCGTTCTACGGAAACGGCAGAACGAAGTTCCCCAAAAACAGCTGGGCAGCGATTATCCATAATTTTGTGATTGACCTCGGGAGTGGCGAGTCGGGTAGCCTGAATTCCAGTGGGGGCGCGTCAGCTTTGTAGTTTCACTGGCGCGTCTCCACCCCACAGGAGGCTGCCGTCAGGTGGCTCGTCGCGAAGTCAAACACTTGATTTTGGCAATGTCTTCATCGACGACCGCACCGTCACGGCTGGAAAGTTTTTGAAGCGCCCGGCGTCGAGCCTGTCTTTTTGCAGAAAGATCAGGCGCTTAACTTATGCGCAGAACCGCGCCAGTTTTCGCTCAGGTGAGATTCGCATTTTTTTTGGATTCAACCGGCAATGTCGAGCGTACGATTGCGTTCAGCGAAGCAGATCGAAAGTTGTGATTTTTGCGGCGGAGCAAAATCCGATGAGTGAAAATTTCTAGTTAACCGCAGGGGATCGAATAATCAGCCCAGATAACGCCACGCTCCAAGTTCCGAACGAATTGCTGAGCGACGTTAAATCGCATGGGATAGTCGGGCAGTAAGCGCGAATATGTCGCCTTTAACGCGGGACGATTCGGCAAAGGTCGCGTGGCCTGATCAAGTATGACAAACTCTCTCATATCCTGGGGCGGAAATGAGAAGTATTTCGGAGCCTTTGTGATGATCTTTGCCTCGTGCTCCAAGTGATTGCATGGCTGACAAATGCGAGTGCATGAAAAGCTAATCGTAAATGCTTGAATTCTGTCAATAAATTCCACTGCACCCGGCGACCGTGCCTGAAGTAAACTGGCCCAATCTTCTCCCAGTCGTTTCCTGAAGTAGTCGCGCGGATAACAGCATCGTATAACGGGCTGTCCATTTTTGCCAATATTCGCGCTTGTTCTGCCATAGGGCAAAATGCTCGCTGCGTGGCTCATATTATCGGTTCGATGTCCTACTAGCTGGCCTTTACGGCGATATAGTGTGCGTCTAACAAACGGAGATTCAAGAATGAAGCGATTTCTTCTCGGTACAATCATCTTCCTTTTAGCGGCCCACCCTGTCTTTTCGCAGGCCAAGAATCCGTCGGCCGGTCCGGAGGCGGCTCCAGAAACATTTGCGGAAGCTAAACGTGCGATCGACAAGGGCAATGCACAGTGGATTGAGGCCTGGGAAAAGGGCGACCCGGAGATGGTCGCCGCCATCTTCACGGATGATGCCGTCATGCTGTCCCGAGGTGGATGGATTTTCAAAGGTCGCCAACAGATTCTTGAGCGCCAAAAAGAGGCAATGCAAAGTGTCACGCGCCCGATCAAGGTCTCGATTATTACGGTGAATGTATGGTTGGACGGCGAGACGGCTTATGAGACCGGGAAATATAAATATGAGTACACAGAAAAAGGGAAACTGGCGACGGAGGAAGGTCGTTATGTCACGATGTGGAAACGCCAAAGAGACGGATCATGGAAATTATCCATGGATATACCAGTCCCGCAGCAATGACCCACGCTCAATCCCAGTGTTGCAACGCAGTGATATTCTCCTGAGGGCTGTCGGATAAACGCAGGTTAATGCTGCAGATCCAATGCCGGCAAGAAACATCTCGCCTTCAGTTTCGTAACGGTGGCATACAAATTCGCCTCGAAATTTCACCAGTTTAGCCCTTGCCCATTTGAAACGAGTGCGTCTCCTGCGCCGCGGAGGACGGGGTACAGAGCCGTGCTTTACTCGGCGGCCTCTCTCGTGCCGGAAATGCAACCGCCCGTATCTCAGACAGAATCACCGCCGCCAGGACAAGATAAAGGCATAGCCTAATTATTCAGTTCATCATATATTCAAACCTTCACGCTTTAGTTCAAATAGCGCAGGTGTTTGTCCTCGAAAAGGAATAGCTCGCGGCCCCCAGATTCCGCCGTCTGAATTTCATCCGCGCGCGCTGCTGTTCCCGAGCGGCGACCGCATGTTTCGCGCGGTAATTTTTATTTACCGCCGGCACCGGGCACAACATGCATAGCCCTGCCTGCTTGTACCGAAGCTGATAACGACGCGCCCGCGAAATGTACCCGCCATTTGAAACAACGCCACTGGTCATCTCGCTGGCCTCCGATTGATGTGAAACCCCTGTTGGTATACCTTCACCAAAACTTTCTTCGCCGAAGTCCTCCGTCGAGCACGATAGGTGCATGGTCGAACGCCGACATGGCGCTCGAAAGCTTTACTAAACACATCCGCACTTTTGAAGCCAAGCGAGGTTGCTATACTCTCAAGATTGTTTCGAGGGACCAGTACCCGCTGCCGCGCTTCACTGATACGGGCTTCGGTAACAAACTGCGAGGGGGCTTTGCCAAAGGCTTTATTGAATAAACGCGTGAAGTTCCGGCGTGACATGCCTGCTCTCTCAGCGAGGGAGTCGACCGAAAGATCGCGGCTGAGATGGGATAGGATCCAGGCAGGCAAGTCAGCGAAGCGGTCGGACGATTGAACCTGAAACTGTAAGGGTTCGGAGTACTGCTCCTCTTCGCCGGATCGCTTAAGATGAATAATGAGCTCCCGTGCCAGCCTCAAAGCCATCTGCCGTCCGTAATCCTCCTCAATCAAAGCGAGCGAAAAATCAACGGTCGAGGTTCCTCCCGCGCATGTATAAAAAAGTCCATCTTTTACGAAGAGGGCTCTGGGATTAACGCGGAGTTTAGGAAACCGCGAGGCAACATCTTTGGCGAAGCGCCAGTGCGTTACGACCTGCCGGCCGTCGAGCAGACCGGTCGCTGCAAGCGCGTAGATACCAGTGCCAAGGGCCGCGATACGTCTTGTGCCGGGCGCTCGGCAATTTAGCCACTTTGCGATGACGTTGTTGAGTTTCGGATCGTGAATTCCACTGCCACCAGGCACAATCACTGTGTCGAGCTGCGGCGCGTGCTGCATATCCATCTGTGGCTTTATGACGATGCCCGACTCCGTCACCCCAGGTTTCGCGCCGACCCCAATTGTCACGACCTGATAGCAACTGCGGTCCCGTCCATGGTCCGTTGGAATCGTCGATCGCGAAAACGTCTCCGCTGGCCCAATTAAATCGGCGGCCGTCATTTGTTCGAATACTATGATGCCAATCAGTTTCGCCTTCGCTGTGTCATCAAACCCGCTCGCATGGCGCAGGGGCGCCGAAGGCTGGCCGTTAGATGTACGCCGCAGAAACGGTTTGATGATCCGAACGGATCCAGAACGGTTCGTCGTCCAAGCAGATGCGTGCGAGTTGCTGGCAATCGTTCTCTCCACATAAGGATAAGCCACAAATCCGAGAAAAAGGGCTCATCGATTAGCGAACTGGACGGGTTATCGCCGTCAGATTACAGTCTCTCCGTTATGGTAGGCGAGCACGTGGAGGCCGAACACGCGCCAGCTCCCCCTGGAGATCGAAGCCATAGCTCGGATACCGTTGAGTTGCCGGCCGCAACGTACGAAAAGCTACGCCGTCTAGCCGCAGAATATCTCAGAAGCGAACGTGCGGGTCACACCCTGCAACCGACAGCCTTGCTGCATGAAGCTTTTTTGCGCGTACTCAAACGCCCGGATCATCCTTGGCGCAGCGAAACGCATGTCATCGCGTTCGCAGCGCGGGCGATGCGACGCATTTTGATTAGCTATGGAATCGCTCGCACACGTGACAAAAGAGGCGGACCCTCAGTAGTACGATTGCCGCTGGATGAAGCTCTTGATTTTTGCGTTGAACGCGACCTTAACATCGTTGCAGTGGATGAGGCGCTTGAGGAACTTGAATTGGAGGATCCGCGGCAAGCCCAAATTGTTGAGCTGCGATTTTTCGCTGGTCTCACTGTCGATGAGATCGCGGCCACTCTTAAAATATCACGTGCGACGGTGAAGCGGGATTGGGCCACTGCAAAATTGTGGCTGCGTAGCCGATTATGCAACTGATACTGTGAACTTGCCAATACTGTGAACGAGAAGACTGAGCCAGGCACGACGCGAATTGAGTCGAATCCGGCACGCTGGCAGCGTCTCAAAAATATCCTCGCCGACGCGTTGGAGCAGACCTCTTCCGAAGAGCGTACGGCAGTGCTCAAACAATCGTGCGCCGATGACACGGCGCTCCTTCGTGAGGCTGAAAAGCTCCAATCGAATCGGCGAACGAATCGGCGCGTATGCGATCATCAGCGAACTGGGGCGTGGAGGCATGGGAGCCGTTTACCTTGCCGAGCGGGCCGATGGACAATTTGAGAAGCGCGTCGCGATCAAAGTACTTAAACGGGGTACAGATACCGACGAAGTGCTGCGTCGTTTTAGAATTGAGCGGCAAATCCTCGCCAATCTTGAGCATCCGAACATCACGCGGCTTCTAGACGCGGGTACAACGAATGACGGCTTACCGTACTTCGTGATGGAGTTTATCGAAGGCACACCGATCACACATTTCGTTCAGCGGAAGAACGTCGATTTACGAGGCCGGCTTAAGCTCTTTTTGAAGGTCTGTTCTGCAGTGGATCTCGCGCACCAAAACCAGATCATTCACCGCGATATCAAACCCACTAACGTGCTTGTGAAACATGATGGTGAGCCAAAGTTGCTCGACTTCGGCATCGCCAAGTTGCTTAGCGTCGATTCTGATGATGGTAAAATCACTGTCGCGGCCGAGCGCAGGCTTACGCCCATGTACGCTGCCCCAGAGCAGAGTGTGGGGCAGCCGGCCACAATCGCAACCGACGTATACTCGCTCGGTGCACTTCTCTACGAACTGCTGACAAACAAGCCGCCAAGTAGTAGGGCGGATGGCAACCCTTCGCGGGACGATGTGTCGAGGCATCTGATGGAGCCGCAGTTACCCAGCCAGCTTGTCGACGATCCCAGAACTAAACATCAGTTGCAGGGTCAACTCGATCGAATCGTAGCACGGACAATGCGACACGATCCAGCACAGCGCTATTCCTCCGTAACTGCCTTGTCGGAAGACCTAGAACAATATCTCAGCGGAAGAGCGCCTCGTTCCGAAAAGTTTTCAGTGCATCCCTCCGCTGCGGAGAGCAGGTCCCAGCCCTTAATTGTCGGAACCATTTCTCGGCACCGCTGGTACATTGCCGCTGGAGCTTTCGCAATAATTGTGCTCGGGGCTGTGGTGCTCCTAAGCCTGCCAAAGGGCCGGCTGCTTGAGAAACATAGGGTCGAAAATACGGCTGCCGCGGCTTCGTCGGGAACCGTCACGGCTACAGTTCGCTCGATAGCGGTGTTGCCGTTCGAGCCGCTCGGGCAGGATATGAATGATGAGCTATTGGGGCTTGGCATGGCCGATGCAGTAATCGGCAGAATGAGCAATCTCAAGCAACTCGTCGTTTTGCCAACCAGTGCTGTTTCGAAATACAATGGGCCAGCAAAGGACCCGCTCGCGGCGGGGCGTACTTTGCAAGTAGATGCGATCATGAGCGGAACTGTCCAGCGATCCGGCAACCAGGTGCGAGTTACCGTGCAACTTGTCAACGTCCGCAGCGGCCGCGTTGTTTGGTCCGAAAAGTTTGACCAAACCTTCACCGACATCTTTGGTATTCAAGATACGATTTCCGACAACGTTGTTCGATCGCTTGCCCTTAATCTTACTGCTGCTGAGCAGAAGCAACTGGCAAAACGTTACACGACGAGCGCCGGGGCCTACGACGAATATTTGATGGGTCTTTATTTCTGGAATGCGCGATCGAGAGATGAGCTAAAGAAGGCGATCGACCATTTTGGACGCGCAATCGAGAAGGATCCAAATTTTGCTCTCGCCTACGCATTAATGGCGGACTGCTACTACCTGCAATACTACTATTACTACGATCGTCGACCGGATCGAATCCAGGATGCTCAGACGGCAATCGAACGCGCGCTGCTCCTCGACGATACGATTGCCGAGGCTCATGTCGCCGCGGCTATGGTTCAGTTTTACCAGAGAGACGATGAGAAAGCCATGGATTCGCTTCGCCGCGCTATCGCCTTAAACCCCAATTTGTCTGTCGCTCACCAGCGCTACGGCTGGGCGTTGGCCGCGTTAGGGCATTTGGATGATTCTGTTCGAGAGATGAGGCGTGCTCAAGAGCTCGACCCACTCTCGCACGTCAATAACACAGCTCTGGGAATCCAGGCCCCGGTACAGAGCAACCTAGCATCTGCCTACTTTTTCAATGGCATGTATCAACAAGCGATTGAACGTTATCAGAAGGTACGTGAACTCGATCCTGACGGAAAAGGCGACGTTCTTGCCTCGATCGCGACTGTTCTGGTTTCTGCGGGACGCAAATCGGAGGCGGATTCGATGATGCCGGAAATTTTGCAACTAGCGGCTGCGGGCAAGGCTGATCCCTACTACATCGTTGCGTTATACGCTGTCCGAGGTGAGAAGGACGCAGCGTTCGAGTGGTTCGAAAAGGCGTTACAGAGCAGTGGTGAGACACAAACGAACGGGAACGATTCGCGAATGATCAGGTATGACCCCATGTTGGATCCGCTGCGCTCGGACAGCAGGTTTGCGGCGTTACTGCGGCAGTACAATCGAGGCTCGCTTCTCGAGGCTCCTAATAAGTAGACCTTAGCTGTAAGCAACGTGTGGCGTCTGGCGGCTTCATGCTCCCGGACTACGTCAAGCCGGGTTGGTCCTGACGTTTCTGATTGTTTGGGCGGCCGCATTCAATGCCATAATGTTGTTTGCCATGCGATATTTCGTGCAACGCTGGTGCTGGGCTCGGTAACGAATTGTCGGAACTCAAGAGTGCTTAGCAAATGGACGCACTAATAACCTCTGCGGTTATGAGTCGTTGATTTCTGAAAGCTACGCGAGAACGTTTGTGGACTGGACCACAGGACATTCGACCAACGCCCGTCAACCGAGGACAGATTGAAGGCCGATTTGTTCAAACAAGCGCGGCGGAACTAACTGCGGGCTGAACAAGCCCAAGCGACATTTACCAAAGCATCTCCCAAGTAGTCGCAAACCGGCTGGCCCAAAGTCTCGTTTCTTTGTCCTAACAGCAAAACTGCATTTTGCGTTATACCGCCAAATCTATGGAGAGACCTATGGACAAACTAATAACAAAACACGTGCTAGATAAGTTTGAATTCCTTCGCATTGCTCTAATAGCGAGCGTTGGTCCCGCAGTGGTGGGATCAATTTTCGTGTCAAGCGCATTTGGTCAGGAGCCAGCGCCACCTCCAGGGGCCGCCCCGGGTCCGGCGCCAGGCGCTGCGGAGGTCGAGCGAGTCGTTGTGACCGGTTCGAACATTCCAACCGCGGAAGAAACCGGGCCGAACCCGGTGGATACCTATCGTCAGGAAGACATCGAGAAGTTGGGTGTGCGCAACGCAACCGACCTGCTCAACAAACTGCCAGCCGAGGCGGGCGCGACCGTCAACCAGAACATCGCCAACGGCGGTGACGGCAGTGTTATCCCGAGCCTGCGTGGCTTGCTGCCCAAAGAGACTTTGGTGCTCATCGATGGGAAGCGCGTCGCCTCCATTGGGTTGGGCAACGGCACTGCGTTTGGCGGCGGCGTGGACATCAACCTGATTCCCTTCTCGATGATTGATCACATCGACATCCTGAAGGATGGCGCCTCGGCCGTTTATGGCTCCGACGCGGTGGCCGGTGTGTTCAACATCTTTTTGGTCCACAAATTCCGTGGCGTCGAGATCGGTGGCAGCGTGGGAAACACGAACATGGGTTCGTCCAACGACGCGCGTGAGCTGGAGGGCTGGCTCAAAGCGGGCGTGGGAGATGACAAGACCGATATACTGGTCATTGCCGATTTCTACGATCGTGCCGACATCTTCAGCCGCGACCGCAACATTACCAGTAACGGGCGTGCGACTCCCTTTGGTGGATTTGATGTTCGCAGTATCAATGCCCCCGGGTTCATAGATGACTTCACCGCCGCCAGCCCGCTGGGCTTCCGTTTGAAGCCAAGCCTCCAAAAGCCGACGCCACACTCCGCTGCGAATGCGGCAACATCACCGCAATATACCGCCAACGTTCCTTTTCCGGATGGCAACTTCGCGCTTTTCAATTTCGCGGCTCTGACGCCGTCGATTCCGGGGGCTGATCGTCAAGTTTATTATGGGTCGTTGACGCGCGACATTTGCGACAAGTACCTGACGTTGTTTGCCGACTTCAAGTACGCTCGCTCCTATTTCCGTGCGGATGCGGCGCCTACGCCGTTTGTGCCCGATGCATTCCACGGCTCGGTAGCAGGCTCTGGCTTTAGTCCATTCGGCATCAGTGTGCCACTCTCAAATGCGTTTAATCCGTTCACGGTAGCGAACGCGACTATTCCGGCGGACAGCCAGACCTTTCCCGGAACCCCTGTATATACCGGGGTTGCCTATCGCGGGTTGGAAGCTGGTAACCGATTCGCTCCGACCACCTTTAACGACATTCTCTTTGATGTTGGACTGCGCGGTCAGATGGGAGAATTTGGGGATTACTTCAAGACCTGGAACTGGGAAGCGGGTTTCCGTTATTCCCGGAACGACGAAGAAATTCAATCGCGAAACGTTGTTAGCCAGTCGGGATTACGGGAGGCTCTCCTGGATTCGAATCCGGCCACAGCGTTTAATCCCTTCCTGGGCTTGAGCGGGACGAACCGCCAGACTCCGACGGCGATGAGCAGAGTCTATGTTACTCTGCACAACTCCGGCCAATTTGAGTTGCCTTTGGGCTATCTCACCTTTAACGGCGATCTGTTTACCCTTCCGGCCGGACCAGTCTCGTTTGCGGTCGGCGGCGAGTACCACGGGGAGCGATGGAGGAATGATCCTGATTCGCTGAACACGACGTTTAACACGATTGGCTCGACGGACCTGCAAGCCTCGGAGGTGAACCGCGATGTTTGGGGCATGTACCAGGAAGTGCGGATTCCCATTACCAGCCCGACTTGGAACTTCCCCGGGTTTTATAGCCTGGAGGTGGACTTTGCCGAGCGCGAGGAATGGTACAGTCAGAATACATCTTCGACCCTCGCCTTTCCTCGTGCTAGTTCCCAGTTCAACGCGCAGAAACCGAAGGCATCGGTGCGCTGGCAGCCGCTTGACCCGAAGTATATTGGCGCGGTGACCTTGCGTGGGACCTACACAGAAGCGTTTCATGCACCGACCGTGATCGAGCTATCGCCGGCGGGCTTGCAGGCCTTCCCGCTGGTCATCGATCCATTTTCGTCTCAGACCCCGAACCAAATCACGGATATCATCACCGGAAGTCCCTTCCTGCAACCCGAGACCGCATATGAATGGTCCGCTGGGATAGTTTACAGTCCGAAATGGCTCAAAGGGCTTACGCTGAGCGTCGATTATTGGAATATCTCCCTTCGATCAATTGTGGCGACTCTCGGTGCGCAATTTATTATCGATAATGAGGCCACGCTCCCCGGGCTGGTGCAGCGTGCCCCTACTGCAATTGCTGGTGAACTTGGCCCGATCACCCAAGTCACCGATCCAACCTTCAACCTCTCGAGCGCGAACTTGGATGGAATCGACTACGAAGCGATCTATATATTGGACTCGACGATCTTTGGCGGTCCCGATTGGGGCAGACTGACCTTTACGATTAACGGGACCTACCTGGACAGGTTTAACCTGGTGGTTAATCCCGGCGGTCCATCGCTTAATCTGGCGGGCCAATTCTTGTCGACCTCGTTCACGTTTAGCGGTTCGCTGCCACGGGATCGAGCCTATTTCAGTCTGTTCTGGGATGGCCCGGCTGACACTTGGCTGGGTGGCTTTGATGTGGGGGCGACGGTTCACTACACCGGCCAATATCATGATACGGTCGACCTCGTCACCACTCTCGGGCCAGGCCGAGGTCGCTTAATCCGGGAGTGGATTACGCTCGATTTAATCGCATCGTATGCGTTCAATTTGCCGCCGCCAGGACCGGCCGAGGTGCCTGGTTTTGCCAAGGATGGGGGCAAAAACGTGAAGATGGACGGCAAAGAGAAAAACGTTCTCCCTGTCTCCACGGCGGAGTACAACCCGTGTGGATGGCGCGCCTGGCTCAATGGCACGACGATCACAGTTGGGCTGCAGAATGTGACCGATGAAGATCCGCCGTTCGTGGCCGGAAACTTTGAGAACAACTACGACTAATCCCTTGCCGATGTCCGAGGCCGATTCTGGTATGTCCAGTTGAAGAAGAGATTCTAGATTTCTCCGATCAGTTAGGTTACAAAGAGGCAGCGGTTTCGGCCGCTGCCTCTTTGCTTCAAATCGACCCGCGTTAGGCTCGCTTCCGATTAAGGACTTGAAAATAGTCGGTTCGGAATCGGTCCGGATCACAAGTCGGCATTTGTTTGCGCAGCTTACATGGGAGCTCGCGAATTCTAGGCGCCCGTGGCTGAAATTGTCGGTTCAATGTGTCACGGCATCACATCTTGCAGGTCCTGCGGATACCTTCGCAGCCGCGGCCTTAGAGGACGGTTACGGTAACAGCATTTCATGTTATCAAATTTGCACGCTCGGTTTGGCTTCCGAGCCTTTCCGAGCCGAGTCAGGCATGATCTTCAACCCGGAAGAGACGCTCCGAACGGCGCCCGATTTGGATACGATCGTCATCCCAGGTGGCAAGGGATTACGGGATTCCGAAGTCACCGAAAGGATTTCGGATTGGATCCTGACACGTGCGAAACGAACCCGGCGTGTCGCAGGCATCGGCACTGGCATCTACGGCTTGGCCCCAACGGGATTGTTGGATGGGCGTCAGGTTACCACCCACTGGCGATTCGCCAGCGATGTCGCGCAGCGCTTCCCAAAACTGCGGATGGGTCACAAAAGGCCACTTGTTAAGGACGGTCCGTTTTATACCTCTTCCGGTCTGGCTGCGGCCATCGATCTTTCGCTCACTTTCATCGAAGAAGATTACGGACGGCATGTCGCAGTCGCCGCCGCGCAAGAAGTGGCGACCCCTCTGACATATCGCAGTGGCGAGAAGCATTTTTCGAAGCCGTTGACATTTGACAGTCAGCCAACCGATCGATTCGCAGAACTCGTTGCCTGGATCGTACGAAATTTACATGAAGACCTTTCGGTGAACAACCTGGCACGGAGAGCATGCATGTCTCCCAGTCACTTTAATCGCGCCTTCAAAAGCGTGTTTGGCAGCACACCAGCCGACTTCGTGGAAAATCTGCGTCTTAACGAAGCAAAGCGTCGCCTTTCGACACCTAGAAGTACCGTTTACAGCATCGCCGAATCGGTTGGCTTCGCAAATGCAGATGCATTTCGGCGTGCGTTCCATCGGCGGTTCGGAGCAAAGCCGCGCAGTTCTCTTAATGGCTTCGATTCGAATTCCTTGGCGATCCCCTCCAACGGCAAGGTAGCAGCGGGATCGCCGACGGCAGAAGAGTGCCTGCAAACCATCTCATAAAATAGTTCGAGCGTTTTTTCTGAGGGCGTGATTGCTGTGGCGGCGTTGCCCCACGACCAGTAGCCCAGCACATTTTCCCCCTCGCGCACTGGAAGTGCGGGAAAGTTGTTGGCGCTATTTTCGGTGATAAAGTACGCTAAGACCGAAGCCCCAGCTTGGGTCAAAGCCCGTTCGACCGTGTTCGTAAAAAACTCAACAAACCCGGCCTCCCCCGGCGCAGTCAACGCGCTCGTAAGTGGCTCGCTTAGACAACCGTTTCAACATCGTTCGCTCGGTTGGGACAAACGTTCTCATTTTTGCAGCTAATTTTACCTCTTTCAACATCTCAGCGGATTCGGACAATGAGCTCGCGGACAGACAGATTCATCGACGGTTGGTATTTATTGTCTGTCGTCTTCCATAAGCTTTTCGTCCTTTGTAATAAGCATCAGTAATGTAGGCAACCGGCAATCCGATACAAAGCATCAGCAGCGCCATGGCAATAAACGCTGAGCTCCATTGAAATGGGGGGATGAGTAATTTCGTCCTTGGCAGCACAATCCGATTCATGACCAACCAGACAAACAGGCCATACAGTAAGCCGCTTGCCAGTCTATATTTTTTAAGAAAAGAGAGATACGGGTACAGCGAAACATAGGCGGTGGTAAAACAAAAGGCTATGATGTAATGGAATCCCAGACCACATATAGCCATTGCCCACCCACCTTTAAAAGCTACCTGGCCAAGTGCAGCGCTTGCGATGCGTTGCAGAATCAGCATGACCGAGCCCTTGTGCAATATCAACGAATAAACGGTAAGTGCGCCAAGGATATCCAGCGTGCCCGCTACGAGACCCGCAAGAAGGATTAGTTTGATGGAAGGCGTGCGCATAAAAGATATGGGCAGTGCTTATCGATCTTCTATTTACGGCCAGCGGTTAGCTACATCGCCGGAGGTAGGTCCCTTTGCTCACGTGTGGTATCGATCACGACCAAAGCCAATTTTCAACGTATCCACAGGATGAGACGTATAAATAGGACTGTTTCCCTGCCGCATTTATTTTCTGCTCCTGTGAATGGCGCGAGCCACTTGCCTGCGTTTTTGTCGAGGCGGCCTGGGCAAGTTACAGTCGGGCGCTTTTACTTTTGCAGGGTGCGGAACCAGCGCAAGGCAATGGAAGTTTGCGCGTCATTGACTTCATGGCCGCCACGGAAAGTCCCGATTCGAACTCTGTTAAAGCCGGTTCGTTTGATTGAACCGACGACGCGTACTGAGAAAATCCGCAGCGGCTGAGTTCTCGCTGGTTACGCGGAAAGTGGGCGATTTTCCGAAGCGATTGACACGGCTCAACGCGGTTGGGAGCTGGCCAGCGCGCAAGGCAACTCCGCTTTAGCCAACGAGCTTGAGAGGAACATCGCGCTCTACCGCGCAAACTCGCCCCTCCGTGACCTCCGTCAAACCGAGACCAAGCCTTCCCCGTAGTTTCGAGGACGAATTTTCTTCGTGGGTACTGCGCGCAAACAATTGCAACGAGGTGAGTTAACTTTGATTACGAAGATCGCAACGCTCCTTCTCCAGCGAGCTACCCGTACCGTCGACCCATCGGCAGCCGATGCGCAGCTGAGGGACGCTCCATTGGATTAGATGAGATTTCTCCGATCAGTTAGGTTACAAAGAGGCAGCGGTTTCGGCCGCTGCCTCTTTGCTTCAGATCGACCTGCGTTAGGCTCGCTTCCGATGATCGCTTGAAAAAGTCGGTCGGAAGCGTTCGTTTATGGTAATATTGAAATCGATGCAGGCCGCGTTTTATCAATCGGAGTTTGATCAGCCGCACCCAAGCCGGGCGAGGGCGATCATCAAAGCGCATCCAGAAGTTCGCCAGTTGATGGTGCGCAACCCCTATACAGCATTGATCGCTGCGTCGCTGGTGATCATGCAAACGGCGATCGCATATGGGATGGGGACGCTGGGGTTCGGCTACTGGTGGCTCAGTCTTCTCATTGCTTATTGCGTGGGCGCATTCGCCAATCATGCCAACTACGTGATCATTCACGATGCAACCCATAATTTGATTTTGCGGAGCAAAAGCTGGAACAAAATGGTAGCTATCATAGCTGATCTTCCGAACCTTACGCCGGGTGCAATGGGTTTTCGCGTTTATCACTTGAAGCATCATTCGCATCAAGGCGATTACGAATACGACGCCGATCTCGCGAACCATTGGGAAGCGCGGCTCGTTGGCAACAAATGGTATCGCAAGGCTCTGTGGCTCATGCTTTTCCCTTTTTTCCAATTGACCCGGCCGCCGCGCTTGAAAGCGATCAAAATGTGGGACCGGTGGTTCTTCGTGAATTTTGCTTGTGCAGCGGCGTACGATGCAGGAATTATTTATTTTTTCGGTTGGCCGGGATTTCTTTATCTCGTATTCGCGTTTTTCTTTTCGATTGGACTGCATCCGGTGGGTGCTCGTTGGATTCAGGAGCACTACACTTACGATTTCGATCAGGAAACGTTCAGCTATTACGGGCCAATCAATCGGGTAGCCCTAAACATGGGCTATCACAACGAGCACCATGATTTGCCTTCAATTCCATGGAACAATTTGCCGAAGCTGCGCGCGATGGCCCCGGAATTTTACGAGAATCTAAAGTACCATTCATCCTGGACCCGATTGCTGTTTCAGTTCATTTTTGACGAGCGGTACAGTCTGTTTTCCCGGGTCGAGCGAATGAAATCCCGCGACTGCGGGACCAATTCTGCGCCGAGCTCGAACGCAACTGCCGGTGCGGTCAGCGGCGTTGCCCTCAACGCGAAGCTCAATAATGTCTAAATCTATGGAGCGGCTCTACGTCTCGAAGAAAAACGAAACGGTTCGAATGTTCGAGAGCGATTTCATTGAGTTCTTTTCGCGCGTGCACCCAGTCACGCCGCTGCTGCTTTACATACCGGTCGTCGGCTACATGCTTTACGTCTCCCTTTGGCAACGAAAATTATCGATCCTGGCCGTAGCAGGACTGTTTTTAGTCGGTATTCTGCTCTGGACACTTCTCGAGTATCTCATTCACCGTTACATATTTCATTATGAACCGAAGACTCGTTTGGGAAAACGCGTGCACTACATTATTCACGGTGTTCATCACGATTATCCAAACGATGCTCGACGGCTCGTCATGCCGCCAACCATAAGCATTCCGCTTGCGTTTTTTTTCTACGGTCTTTTTCTGCTAATTTTCGGACGCCTGGCACCGACCGTGTTTGCCGGATTGGTTTTCGGTTATGTTTGCTACGACATGCTCCACTATGCGACGCACCATTTCCCCATGAAGCGCGGGCTATGGCTCTGGTTGAAACAGTACCACCTCCGCCATCATTACAAAGATGATCAAGTGGGATACGGAATCAGTTCGCCGCTTTGGGACTACGTTTTTCGAACGACGCGAAAGTAGCGCGCTGCTTTCTTGTAGCCACGGGGCCTGTGGCCCGTCTGCCTTTGCAACTGGGCGTGAGCCGCCTAGAAACGGCCCATAGGGCCGTGGGTACAGAAGTCCCGCCGAAACGGGATTTCTGCGCGCTCGCACAGCGAATCAACTGACGATTGAACAACACTACCGAGCCGGGCAGCTGAGCTCATTAAAATCTTGTCCCAAATCCGAAAATCGATAAAATTATTGCCCCGACACGGAACTTCATGGCGCGCTGATGCGGCCCGGAACTTCGTAAGGACTCTAGTGAAGCACAAAGAATCTCAATTTTGCTGGAAAGCGCCACTCGCTGAGATGGGAGCGGCCGGAAGGGAGCCGACGGCGTGATGAACGAGGATCCGGCAAAACTTAGTTTGAGCAATTTTCTTGCGGGCGAAAGCAACGACCCGCTGCAAGCTCCAGCGAGTTTTACAAATTGGATACGCATGGGTGCGTGGGCCGTCGAGCTGTATGAGCCGGAGCTTCTCGCCACGGCAGACGCGCGCACGACGATCACTTACGGCGGCAAGCCGCGCCCAGTGATTAATCTCTGTTCCTACAATTATCTCGGCCTTGCCAATCATCCTGAGGTGATTGCGGTCGCGCACGAAGCGCTCAGGACGCATGGGCTTGGCGCATGCGGCTCACCGATGCTCTCTGGGATGACCGATCTTCATCGGGAGCTCGAGCGCCGCGTCGCGAAATTTCTGGGCCGCGAAGATGCGATGCTTTTCAATAGCGGATTTGGCGGCGCACTTGGCACGATCTCCGGGCTCCTTCGCAAGGCCGATGTGGCGCTTCTCGACAACCGTTCACACCTCAGCCTTCGGGACGGAGCGGTGCTTTCCAGATGCCGCACTGAGAAATTCGAGCACAATGATCCAATCTCGCTCGACACAGCGCTCAGCCGTCAAAAAGGCCGGCGTCAACTCGTCATAGTGGAAGGCATTTATTCGATGGATGGCGATTTCGGTAATTTAAAGGAATTAATTGATGTGGCCGAATCCCACGGGGCCAGCGTTTTCGTTGACGAAGCCCACTCCATGTTGGCCTGTGGCGAACATGGACGCGGCGCGGTTGAGAAGTTTGGTGTGGAGAACCGCATTCCGCTCGTTTATGGCACATTCTCCAAGGCCTTTGGGGCGCTGGGAGGATTCGTCGCGGGTTCGAAGGAGACACTGCAATATCTGCGCTTTTACGCGCATCCTTACGTTTACTCCTGTGCGCTTCCACCGGTTGTGATCGCAGCAATTCTCAAAGCGCTTGAAATCGGGACGAGCCAGCCAGAACTACGCGCGCAACTTTGGAAAAATGCCGATTACTTCCACACGCAACTTCACAGTCTCGGGCTCGACACCGGAGCATCGACAACTTACGTAATGCCTATTGTCATCGGTGATCGGGAGCGGATGTATCGACTCGGCCACGAATTGCGGGCGCGTGGCCTCTGGGTCGCCCCCGTGGATTATCCGGCTGTGCCGCAAAACCGAATCTGTTTTCGGGCCTGCGTGACCGCCAAACATACGCGAGCGGATTTGGACGAAGCGCTCAACATTCTCGAGGACACACTCATTCCGACGGCGCTACAGAACGCCTGAGTTTGGGATCGTCTGAGTTTGATGCCGGAACAAATCGAACAACTGCCTTCTACCATCGAAGCCACTTACAAGGCGCGCGAGGTCGAAGGAGTTCTCGATCTTTATTTTTACAGACCAATCGGATTTCGGCTGGCCTGGCTTTTCGCGAAGCTTAAGATGACGCCGGCAGCCGTCACCTGGTTTGGCGGTCTCCTTGGAGTTATTGCAGGTCACCTTTATTATTATCGTGATTTACGCACGAACATCATCGGCATGGCGTTTCATGTTTGCGCCAATGCGCTTGATAATGCCGATGGTCAGCTCGCCCGTTTGACTCACCGGGAAAACCGGGATGGCCGCATTATTGACAGCATCGCCGACCATCTTGTTTTCGTAAGCATTTATGTTCACTTGACGCTTCGTTACCTGGTTGCAGGATGTTCGCCTGCTATCTGTCTTCTCGCGCTTGCGGCTGGGGTCAGTCATGCATTGCAAGGCGCCGCGGCTGATTATTATCGCAGTAGCTATCTTTATTTTGTAACGGACCGAGCGGGGATGGGACTGGATTCCTCTTCTGCCCTGCGATCGAGTTATCGAGAGCTTAGCTGGCGCACCAAACCATGGAAGAAGCTTCTGTTCGCATTGTATTTGAATTTCACGCGTCAACAGGAGATCCTTTCGCCGCATCTGAAAAGATTGCGCGATACAGTCGGCAAACTGTTCCGCTGCGAAATCCCAAACTGGCTGAGAATGCGTTATCGAAATTTGGCCAGCCCGATGTTTAAGTGGTGGAGCTTATTGATGACGAACACGCGGATGCTAGTGTTGTTTGCTCTCCTGTTTATCGGTCAGCCGATTTGGTATTTCTGGTTCGAGCTCACCCTACTTAATTTGCTGCTCGTCTACCTTATTGTTCGTCAGGAAAATATGGCTGAATCGTTGGAGGAAGCGGCGGTAACATGGCAAACTTCGGCGTAGATCGCCTTCTTCACTCGTGTCCGAGATCGAAGTTTCAGAAGTCAGGTCGCGCTGGGATCGCGATGCGTTCATCAAATTTCAGTGGCGAATTTACAAAAACGATCCGGCGTGGGTGCCGCCGTTAATCATCGAACGCAAGGCGTTCCTCAATCGCAAGCGGCATCCGTTTTACAAGCACGGCGACGCTGCATTATTTCTCGCCCGAGAGAACGGCGAAATCGCTGGGCGAATCATGGTGAGCGATGATCCGAACTACAATTCGTTGCATCAGTCGAACATCGGCTGCTTTGGCCTCTTCGAGTGCGTCGATAATCGCAACGTCGCGACCGCGCTCTTTCAAGCTGCGGCCGGATGGCTCCGCAAAAAAGGTCGCACCGAAATGATGGGGCCAATCGATTACTCAACGAACTACGTCTGCGGTCTCTTGATTGAAGGATTCCAGTTTGCGCCGACTATCCTGACCGCGCACAATCCGCCCTATTACCGGGAGTTGATCGAGAGCTGCGGTTTTGCGAAAGCGAAAGATTGGTACGCCTGGTGGTTTGCTGATCCGGCGAAGGCCGCCGCCCGTTTGCGGCTAGTGACAGAACGGTTGCGCAAGCGCTTGCCGGCCATTATTCGCCCCGGAAATCTTAAGAATATCCGCGAAGAAAGCAGACGGCTTCGCGAAATTTACAATCAAGCGTGGAAAAAGAATTGGGGTTTTGTGCCATTCACGGAAGCGGAGTTCGAGTTCATGACGCACGAGCTCAAGCAGCTCGTCATTCCAGAGTTCACGCTCATCGCGGAAATCGGCGACGAGCCGGTCGGCTTCATCCTATGTGTGCCGGACATCAACGTCGCCCTCCGCCATACCAATGGCCGGCTTACGACTTTCGGGTTGCCAATCGGCCTTGTAAAACTTCTCTATCACAAGAGCCGTACGCGAACCGCGCGACTGATCGCGCTTGGCGTGATCGAAAAATATCGCCGTAACGGCATTGCCGAAATGCTTGTGCTGCGGATTATCGAAGACGCAATGATCAAACGCGGATTTAGGGGAGAGCTCAGTCTTACGCTTGAAGATAATTTCACGATCAACCGTTTCCTCGAAACGTTGGGCGCGGCGCGCTACAAAACCTATCGAATTTTCCAGAGGGCATTGACGTAATGAGCAAGCCTCAGGACGGTTTCGTCTCGCGGTTTCTGAATCGGCCGATTTCGCGCCGCATAACGCGTTTTCTGCTCAAGTTTCCGATTCATCCCAGCGCCTGGACGATATCGATCTTTATTTTGCCCCTAATCGCCTGTGTGTTTTTCGTGCGCGGCGATTACATAAGCGTCGTCATCGGCGCGGCCATTTTTCAAGCGTTCAGTACTCTTGACGGCTGCGACGGTGAAATTGCGCGCGCCAAGAATTTGGAATCGAAATTCGGGGAACGTTTGGATCACTTCTGCGATTTTCTCGCAAGCCTTCTCTACGTTCTCGCTCTTGGGTTGGGGCTTCATCGTCCGAGTGAAGGAATTGTCTGTGCCGTCTTGATTACCGCCAACGAATGGCTCCTACGGGCTGGCAAGAGCGAAATGTCGGTGGCCTCGTCCACGTTGAATGAATCGCTTTATACGAGACACCACGGAATGATCGGGCATTCCGGTTTGCTCAATCTCGGCGAACGATTTGTGTGGTGGCTGTTTCAGTTGACCAAACGCGACATGGCTGTTTTCGCTTTTCTCATCCTTGCGTCACTCGGCTTGGCGGACTGGATCCTTCATCTTTGGATGATTGTTGCCGGCGCGAGCCTAATTCTCAGCGCGATTGCCGCGATCAGATCCGGCGCTGGCCATGGCGATGTCGTGGCGCGCGACCCGCGATCGTAATTGCGTCTCGGCACACGCCAGCATTTCGGGTGTGTCGACGTCCTGCCACCAGGCGCCGCCAATATCAACGCCGCGAACCTGGTTATCTTCGGCCATTAGGCGGACTCCGTCGGCAAGACTGCAGTCGCCATTCTGCCTCGCTCGCTCGAGGTAATCGAAGATATTGACGGGACAAACGAATATTCCAGCATCGATCGCGTCGTAATCGCGCAGATGTTTTCCGATTGCGACGATCTGGTGGCCGTGCGTTTGAACTTTCATCGCATCATCGACATCGAAAATTGAATCAAGCTTTCGGTCGATCGCGACGTTGAGTTGGTCAAGGACGGCCTCACGGATCAGAAGGTCCATAATTGATCGGTCAAATAAATGGTCGGTCATTGTTAAAAGAAACGGCGACGTTACCTGATTGGCCGGCATCAACTGTTTGACCGCCTCGATCATCCGAGCGCTTTGGTAGCCAACGATAAAGCTGACCTTTTTGATTCCCGCGTGAATCAGCGCATCGATCGTGTAACAAATCAACGGACGGCCAAGCACCGGGACGAACGGCTTCAAGAAAGTCTCGTCGGAACCACGCAGACGCGAACCCGACCCGGCCATTAAGATGACTGCATCGGAGAACGCGGTCATATACCGTAATATCTCTTAAGACCCCAGATCCTGACGCGCTGGGGAAGAAATCTAAAAATCACCGGCGCGATTTTTGTTTGAAATCCGTTGCCGACGGTCATGCGCGGCGGCGGATTCGTCTGATCGATAAGTTCACAGACACGACGCGCAACCAGATCGGGCTTCGGCGCTTTCTTCATGTTGCGTTCGACTACATCCCAAGTTTTGGCGAGCTTTGCCTCATATCGCGACCCGCGCTGCTCGCTTTTCGTCACGGCATCGTTGAAGTCCGTGCAAATATCGCCGGGTTGGAGATCAACAATGCGCACTCGCGAATCGGGCAGCTCCAGTTGGATCGACATGGTGAATGATGCCATGGCCGCCTTCGCGGCGTTGTAAGCCGCCATGAACGGAACTGGAAGACGGCCAGCCAGCGATGTGATGTTGATGATCAAACCTTCTCCTCGTGCTTGCATCGCACGTAATGCCAGCTGCATTAACCGCACGTGCCCGAAAACGAGAATTTGAAATTGGCTTGCCATTTCCTTTTCGGAAAGATTTCCGGCCGGACCAAAATGTCCGCTGCCGGCGTTGTTGATCAAAACTTCGAAATGACCAGCTTCCGCGAGAGCGGGGTTGAATGCTTCCTCCACAGAATGGGGATCGCCCAGGTCGAGACGCACCGGACGCAAGCGTGGCATCTTCGGAATGCGTTCCAAATTGCGCGACGTGCCCCAGACCTCGTATCCTCGTTTGGTCAGGGCCGAGGCGATGGCTTTCCCAATGCCAGAGCTGGCGCCAGTCAGGAAAATCTTTTTCACGATTCGAAAACTAGCTTCATGTCGCCTGACGCATCTCGTATTGCTCTCGCATTCATTCCTATTTTAACTGTCGCCCGGACGCAAGAGTGTCCTGTGAGCCGTACCATGTCGATCTTGCCTCTATGTTTCCGCTGATTTCGGTCGTCCTTGTCCTTTTGGCTGCGCTGCGCCTCAGGCGGCTGCTTCCCATTTTGAGAAGCCAACGTCAGCAAGTTCGCTTCATTCGCGAAACTCTCGCGACGAGCCCCAGCCGCGATGTCCGCCGCGTCATTGTTTCAATGTCGACCGTACCTGACCGGATCAACAATCTGCGTCCGACGATCCGCGCTCTTCTCGAGCAAACGCGGCCACCGGACGAGATCGTGCTGGCCATTCCGGAATTTTCGGTTCGCGAGCAGCGAACCTATGTCCTGCCCAAGTATATTTCACGCCTGCCGCGCGTCCGGATTTTACATTGCGGGAAGGATTGGGGACCGTCGACAAAGTTTATTCCCGCAGTCCAGGGAGAGCTGGCTGCTGGACGCGGCGACACTTTGATCATGGTGATAGACGACGATCGCGTTTATCCGCGCGACGCGCTCAAAACCTATCTTCATTACAGCGCACGTTTACCCGACGCGGCGCTTTGTTTCCGCGGCGCCGCGATGCCGTCCACATTGGATTGGGACGATGCCAGAATGATTTACGCGAAGGATCTGCGCGAGCCGCATCGGGTGGCCGTTATTACCGGGTGCGGAAGCTATTTGATTCAGCCGAGATTTTTTGACGAATCACTCTGGGACTATTCAGGAGCCCCGCAAATAGCGTTTCACATCGACGACATTTGGATTAGCGGATGTCTCAGTCGTCGCGGCGTGAAAAGATATGCGGTGCCGGCATCGGCCATGATGCGCAGTGTCCTTCGCCAGCGATGGACTGTGTCCCTAAACAAGATTCCCGGTCGTCAGAAACTCAACAATGAAACGATCGCGTTCTTTCGGGACACCTGGGACGTCTTCGCTTCGCACTAAAGACGATGGTGCTTGAAGCGGGTATGGTGCCGCCACCACTGAACACCGAAGACTGCCAAAAAAGCCGCGGCGCTCGTAACTTGTCCGACAATTCCATGCAGTAACGTGCGGCAGACGAGAGCGGGAAAAAGCGCGATCATTGCGGCGATCAGCGGTGGGCGAATGTCGCT
>VBQB01000307.1 GCA_005887855.1 Verrucomicrobiota bacterium
ATCCCCCAGCGGGATCGTGCTGGTGGACCGCGAAGGCAGGATTGTGCTGGTGAACTCTCACGTCGAAAAGCTGTTTGGTTATCGACGCCACGAGCTCGTGGGAAAACTTGTGGAGATCCTCGTGCCGGAGCGGTTTGTCAGTCAGCATCCGAAGCATCGGGGAGAGTTCCTCGCCGCCCCAACGGCGCGCGCGATGGGCGCTGGCCGGGAATTATTTGGGCGGCGAAAAGACGGCACTGAATTTCCAATCGAGATCGGACTAAATCCGATTGAAACGCCGGAGGGCATGCTTGTTCTGGCTGCGGTCGTGGATATTTCTGCTCGCAAGCTCGCTGAAGCGGAAGCGCTGCGGCACCGCGAAGAACTCGGCCATCTCAGCCGTGTCGCAGTGATGGGTGAATTGGCGGCATCCATTGCCCACGAACTGAATCAGCCGCTCTCCGGAATCACGAGCAACGCCAGCGCGGGGCAACGCTTTATTGATCGTGGCGATGTCGATCTTCGCGAACTTCACGAGCTGCTCGGCGACATCATGGCTGATGGACGCCGCGCCGGCGATGTGATCCGCGGCATTCAGAGCATGGTAAAAAAAGGCGTCACGGCCCGACAGCGGGTGGATCTAAACCATGTTATAATAAATGTGGCGCACATGGTAAACCCGAATGCATTGCTCCAATCTTGCAAGGTGGAGACTTTGCTCGAGCCAAATTTGCCGCCGATTGAAGCAGATCCGATTCAACTCCAGCAAGTCCTGCTTAATCTCCTGATCAACGCTTTCGATGCCATGCATGACACCCCAGTACCCGATCGCAAGGTCCTGATCGCGACGGAACGGAATGGCGACGGCACAATTCGCACGAGCGTGCGCGATTACGGGGCCGGTATTCCCGAGGAAGCGCGCGAGCGCCTGTTCGAACAATTCTTTACGACGAAGGCCAAGGGGTTAGGGATGGGCCTCGCGATCGTGCATTCAATCGTCGAATCACACGGCGGCACAATCGTGGCCGAAAATGCCGACGGCGGCGGTGCGCGGTTTCATTTTACTCTTCCGGCGAAGCCCGAACCTTTGGCATGACCGCTCCGAACGCCCTCGTTTTCTTGATTGATGACGACGCATCAGTTCGAAAAGGTGTGTCCCGATTATTGCGGTCCGCCGGCTACAAGAGCGAATCATTTGAATCGGCATCCGATTTTCTCCAGCGTGAACAACACCCCGGACCCGCGTGCCTGCTTGTAGATGTGCGGATGCCGGGAATAAACGGTATGGATCTCCAGGAGACTTTGATTCAGCGCCGCCGCGAGGAACAGCTCGTCTTCATCACCGGCCATGGCGATATCTCGATGTGTGCTCAGGCGATGAAAGCAGGCGCAGCCGATTTTCTTCCGAAGCCGTTTCGAGATGAAGAGTTGCTTCAATGTGTCGAGCGTGCATTGACCCAGTCCGCGGAGCAGCGGCGCCGGAGCGCAGAAAAGCACCAAATCCGGCAACTGCTTGATTTGTTAACGCCGCGCGAGTTCGAAGTAATGCAGCTGGTCATTGCGGGTATGTTGAACAAGCAGATTGCCGGAGAATTGGGAACGGCGGAAAAGACAGTAAAAGTCCATCGTCATCGGGTTATGCAGAAGCTGCGTGTCACTTCTGTTGCGGAACTTGTGCGCTTGGTTGAAAAGGCGGGCCTCGCGGCGGCGGCAAACAGTAAGACCAAGGTCTAATAGACTAACACCGATCGGCGCTCTCAGATTGTCTCGCCGCAAGGCAATATGAACCCGCCGGAAGCTCCAGCGCCGAGGACCATCTGTCTGGTTGATGATGATGCTTCGGTGCTAAAGGCGCTCGGCCGATTGCTCACTTCAGCTGGATACATCGTGCAGGCTTTCAGTGAAGCAGCACCGTTTCTTGTTTACATTTCCGCGAACCGTGTCGACCTCGTGGTTCTTGATGTGTGGATGAAACAGATGACCGGCTTAGAAGTGCTCGCGCGCCTTTGTTTGGTGTCACCGAAGACGCGCATTATCATGATAACCGGCCGCGAAGATGTCGCCGTGAAGTCGATCGCCACGCAGGTCGGAGCGGTCGGTTTCTTCCTTAAACCGTTCGATGACGAGCAATTCCTGGCTGCTGTGTACCATGCGCTCGGCCCCGAGGCGGGACATGAGACTAAGGTCTTATAGCTTACACCAGCCAAATGGCTGTAGTGTAGCTCATCTTGCCAAACTCAAATGCCTTTGTTGTGTGTCTCCTCGACGACGATCCCTCTGTGCTGAAGGGATTGGGCCGGCTATTCGCGTCGGCTAATCTGCACGCACACAGTTTTAGCGATCCCGAAGAATTCTTGAGCTATGTGCGCGTTCATCGCCCTGCGGTTGTCCTGGTTGATGTTCATATGCCACAAATGAGTGGACTGGAGGTGCAATCGCGAGTTGGCAAGATTTCGCCTTCGACCCGCGTCATCATCTTTACTGGTAAGGATGATCCCTTGGTTCGTTCCACGGCGTTAAACGCAGGAGCATCAGCGTTCCTGACGAAACCGCTTGACGACGAAGAGCTCCTCACCGCCGTTCGGCTTGCGCTCACTTCCACAAATTGAAAATCTCGTTCCCAAACTGTGGCTCAGGCACTGGAATTTCGATTCGCGCGGCCATCAATGCTTGGCTAAACGGGCATAAGGCCGAGCGAGCACAGACCGTGGCGAGGAAAGAAAACGTGCCGCAAATCACGCCGGGATGGGATTATCGGCCCAGTAAACCGATTCGGCCGCCCGCGTTTTCCCGATAGCCCAAGCCGGAAACTCCTGACGCCCTGAATCCAGATCCATTCGGAATAAATAATCTTAATCATGTCTGGCGCAATGAAACCTCACCTGAACGCGCGGCTCCAAGTTTTATTAACGGTGGACTCAACGCTGAGGAACTCATGTCGAAGGTGCTCTCGGAAACCACTGACCCCGTTTGCACCACGACCGCTGTCAATCACGCGGCCGTTTCGGGGTACGACTAAAGTCCTATAGACCAACAAACAGGCATCGCTGAATGATGGCTGCAGATCAGAAAAGAACCTAAGAAATTAATTGACAAGATCACCACTTAACCTATCAGGCCTATCACTATGAAGAAGTTCTCTGTTTTAACATCAGTCATGTTCGGCTTCGTCGCTTCTTCGCTGCAAGCCGGAACGGAAGTCTACAAGCAGGTCGCCCCGCCGCCACCACCCGAACTTTACGGACTCGGTTTTTATGGAGCGATCGACGCGGGGGCCAATGTCTATCAAAACCGCGGCGGAGACAGAACTTTCTCGGATGATAATCTGAATTCACCTTTTTTTGGGGACACTCTCACTGTCTCCCCTAAAAATGACGTCGGCTTTTTCGGCGGCGTCAAACTAGGTTACGTCTT
>VBQB01000308.1 GCA_005887855.1 Verrucomicrobiota bacterium
ATCCACACTAGGTATCGGGGAATCGGCTATACAGAGAAAACGGGTTTAGATGGGAACGCGGATGTAAGTTGCCCGATTAGTAACGATATGTCGACGCAAACCGGAAGTTACCATCGGACCGAGCGGTATACGACGGGGTTTGCTGTCTTTTTTCCCTCGACTGAATTACGAGATGGATTCTAGCGCCCATCCCCGATGTTTCCCAATGTCTCCGGCTTTGTCACGGAATCAGTAGCCGCAGTCCCGGTAATCAGCCGCGCGCCCCGGCTGAACGTAAGGTATTCGAATCCCCACTGAATAAACACCAGCACGCGGCTTTGGAACTCCACGATGTACATCAAGTGGATAAAAAGCCAGATCAGCCACGCAGGCCATCCGGAAATATGCACGCCAAAAATGTTGGCTACCGCCGCAGCCCGCCCGATAACCGCCATGTCTCCTTTATTGAAATAATGAAAGGGACGAGCCTGCTGCTTTCCTCCGACGCGCGCGCCAATTGTTTTTGCGGCGTAGGCCCCGCCTTGCATGGCCACCTGCGCCACGCCGGGCAACGGCTTCCCTTTTTCATCCACGGCGTGCGCCAAATCGCCAATGATGAAAATGTCCGAATAATTCGGAATCGTCAGGTCTCGCTGGACCTTGATGCGCCCGCTGCGGTCCGTTTCCGCTTTGGTGCGCTGGGCAAGTCTTTCCCCGAAAGGCGTAGTCGTTACTCCGCCAGCCCAGAGCACCGTCCGCGCCGCCAGCGACTCCGTGGAATCTCCCCTCTTAAACGTCACGCCTTCCGCCCCAATGTTCGTGACCATCACGCCCTTGATGACATCCACGCCCAGCCGCGTGAGCAGGTTCTCAGCTTTCGCAGACAAATCCTCCGGATAGACGCCCAGCACCCGCGGCGCTCCTTCCAGCAAAAGGATTCGCGCCTCTTGCGGGCGTATCTTTCGAAAATCGTGCCGCAGCGTCTCCTGCGCAATCTCTGCCAGCGCCCCGGAAAGCTCCAGCCCCGTAGCTCCGGCGCCCACAATGACGAACGTCAGCCAGGCGCGTGCTTCCTCCTCCGTTGCGGCTCGTTCGGCGCGTTCGAATGCGTACAAAATCTTGTGCCGGATGGCCGTGGCTTCCTCCACCGACTTCAGGCTGGGCGCCCATTGCCGCCACGAATCATTCCCGTAGTAAGAAGTTTGCGAGCCGGTGGCCACGATGAGCGAATCGTAGGCATAGGTATCGCCATCCCGCAGGATCACGCGCTTTGCCTCGGGATCGATATCCACGGCCTCGCCAAGCAGCACGCGCGCATTTTTCTGCCGACTTAACACACCGCGCAACGGCGCCGCAATTTCTCCCGGGGACAATGAGCCCGTGGCCACCTGATACAGCAACGGCTGAAACAAATGAAAATTTCTGCGGTCGATCAGCGTGACTTCTACCGGCGCGCGCTTCAATTTCTGCGCCGCTGCCAGTCCGCCAAATCCTCCGCCTAGAATCACGACTTGATGTTTTGGCTCCATCTTCAGTGCCTCAGCACAACCCCGTTCAAATGACCCTCATCTTATTTAGAGTGATTCTCTTACGTTTTAGGCGCACAGCTTCTGTGCGACTCCCGGCCTTTTCTCTTTCGCCGGCTCTGCTGCTGGCGTTCAACGTCGCAGCCTGTGCCTTGTCCCCCGTTCCACAACGCCATGACTGGCCCACCGTCCCCCCCGCATCCGCCGCTCCCCCGAACCATCCGATAATCGTCGTCGGCTTTGTGGGAGGCGTCGTCAAGCACAATGATCCCATACGCAGCGAAGTGAAACTCGCCGAGCATCTCCGCGCCGAATATCCCAGGGGCGTACACGTGGAAACTTTCGAGAATCGCCGCCGCGAGACGGCTTTGCACGCGATTCTCACACAATTGGGCGCGGATCGTTCCGGAGTGCTCTCCGAGAATGAAAAGCGCCAGGCCCGCATCATTTTATATGGTCATAGCTGGGGCGGCTCAGCGATGGTCGCGCTTGCCCGCGAACTCGATAAGCGCAACATTCCCGTTCTTCTTACCATTCAAGTGGATAGCGTGAAGCGCTTCGGCATGGATGATAGCGTGATTCCTCCAAACGTTGCCCGCGCCGCCAATTTCTTTCAGCCCAACGGCGTGATCCACGGCCGCGCACAAATCCGTGCTGCCGATCCCGCAAAAACGCAAATCCTTGGAAATTTTCGTTTCGATTACAAGGAACACCCGATTCACTGCACCGAGTACCCTTGGTACGATCAAGCTTTTGCAAAAACTCACACCGAGATTGAGTGCGACCCCGCCGTTTGGTCTCGAGTCGAAGCGCTCATCCAGCAGCAGATTGCTTCGCCAACCACGAAGAGGATCGATTTCTTATGACCACTTCCGACCCTGAGAGTCTATCGCTGCTCGAAAAAAATACGCTGCGCTTCCTGTGCTCGGTCTTGATTAAAGGTGGAACACGCGGCGAAATCTGCCGCTTGCTCGATCCCAGCGTCTTCCAGGATCCTCTGCGCCGCGTCGTCTTCGAGGAAATTCGCGAGCTCGGCGCCATCGATTCACGCCGCTTGCGCGAGCTTCTCCCCGCCCGCGTCACTAATCGCGGATTCCCCGACTTCGATCTCCAGGCCTTCCTCGCTCCGCACGAAGTCACCGAACAAGAGATCGATCAGCTCTTTGAAAGCGCCCTCCAGCTTCTCGATATGAGCCATCCCGGCGAAGAGGAACTCACGGACTAGCCTCGCGATGACTCTAAAGGTCTCACGTCTCTTCCTTCTCATTGAAGCCATCGGCTTCTGCGCCTTTGTGGCTTGGTACATTTGGCAGCTTCAAACGGCCTTCCGATACTCCTGGATTGTATTTCCCGTTTGGCTGCTCGCTAGTTTCACGTTACACAAGGACACGCCGCAATCGCTTGGATGGCGTGCGGACAATTTTTGGAGTGCCGCCAAACGCGCATCTGCGGTCCTCCTTCCCTGCGCTCTCGCCATCGCTGTCACTGGATTATTCCTCGGGGGCGCACACCACTCGTTCCGTCACGTTTTTCTTCCCAATCGTTTCTTTGGCTACTTGTTCTTTTGTCTTCTGCAACAAATCGGCTTGAATTCTCTCGTCACCAATCGCCTCCTCGCTGCCATCGACAGCCCAGTGCGCGTCTCTCTCATCGCCGGCGCGCTCTTTGCTCTACTCCATTGGCCGAATCCAGTCCTCGTGCCACTCACTTTGATTGGAGGAGCTTTAATGTCCTGGGTGTTCGCGAAGGAGCGCAACATTCTTTCGCTTACCGTGTGGCAAACGATTCTTGGCACGCTCGTCTGGTGGGCTTTCCCGATCGCCTGGCATCACAGCATGCGCGTAGGACCAGGCTTCTATCATTTCCATTCGCACTAAGAGCCGGCTTACAAATTCAAGTGGGTATAATTTCCGCGAGTTTCCACGCTTCGCAAACGCTTCCCTCTTGCCTCGTTCGACCAAACACCCGGAATCGCAAATTTGCACTTCGGGCAGGCCCCATCCTTAATGCTGTTCTTCAGCACATCGTGCCACGACCGCCGCACCAACAACTCCTTGCACTTAGGGCAATACGTGTTCGCGCCATCGCTATAAATGTTTCCTTCGTACACGTAGCGCAGCCCCACCTCCATCGCAATTTGCCTTGCGCGATCTAGAGTTGCGGGCGGCGTCCGCGGTTTGTCCTGTAGCTTGAAATCCGGATGAAACGCGGTGAAGTGCAGCGGCACATCCGGCCCCAGATGCGTCAGGATCCATTCCGCGAGCTTTCTCGTTTCCCCCGGATCATCATTCAGCGTCGGGATCATCAGGTTCGTGATCTCGAACCACACTTTTGTTTCCTGCTTCAGCCATTCCAACGTTTCCAGCACCGGTTGCAGGTGCGTCAGCGTAATTCTCCCGTAGAAATTCTCCGTGAACGCCTTCAGATCCACGTTCGCCGCATCGACGTGGTCATAGATGTCATGGAAAGCTTCGTAGGTGACGTAGCCGTTGGTCACCATCACCGTCTTCAATCCGAGCTTCTTCGCCTCTTTGCTGATGTCGATCACATACTCGCCCCAGATAGTCGGCTCGTTGTATGTGAACGCAATCGACTCGCACCCGTATTTCATGGCCAACTGCGGCACATCCTCCGGGGGAATGTGCTGCGAACGGACCTGGTCCGAGCGCGATTTCGAGATGTCCCAGTTCTGGCAGAAAAAGCAGCCCATGTTGCAGCCCGCCGTGCCCATGCTGAAAATGCGCGTCCCCGGCAGAAAATGATTCAGCGGCTTTTTCTCGAT
>VBQB01000309.1 GCA_005887855.1 Verrucomicrobiota bacterium
TGGGACGTGATGTTCTTTCTGCAGGGACGCGCTGAGATGATTCTGTGCGATGTCCGCGCCGGATTTCCGCGGCGCATCATGCGTTTCTTTGTCGATGGCGATAATCACCGCAGTAGCAACAATGTTGGAATCGTAGTTCCACCCGGCGTGGCGCACGCCATTCGGACGGAAGGTTCGGAGGATGTGATCATGGTTTACGGAACGAGCACCTCGTTCCATCCAGAGTTCGAAGGCCGGATCGCGAGTGAGATCGAAACCGCGGAGCTGCCAGAATCCTGGCAAAGATTTCTTTCGCTGTAGCGGCGGTCTATGACCGCCGCAAACTTTGGGAGAAACTCGGCAGCGGTCACAGAGCGCCGCTACAGTAGTAGATGAAGCGACGCTTCGATCCGGCTGTTTTGGAGATGATGGATCGGCCGCAGCCGGTCTCGATGGAGCTGGAGGGCGATCTACGAAATATTCGCCAACTCAATCGCTGGTTTGGCAGTCATCGCTTGGTTTCTCAGTTTGTACGCCGCTGGATAAAACCGGGCGCGCGGCTGCGCATTGTCGATCTTGCCACCGGATCAGGCGACATTCCCCGATTGATTGTCGATTATGCACGAAAAATCGGGGCGGAAGTTGAGATCGACGCAGTAGATAAACAATCAGCGACTCTGGAGATCGCGAGAAAATTGAGCGTCGATTATCCGGAAATTTTCTATTCGGAAGCAAACGTCCTCGAATGGCAAACTGCGAAGGCCTACGACATCGTGCTTTGTTCACTCGTGCTTCATCATTTCAGTGACGAAGAGGCAATTCGGGTGTTGCGACACTGCCGCGAGTTGTCCCGAAAATTTGTCCTCGTTTCCGATTTACGGCGCGGATTGCTTACCACCGCCGGAGTATATTTTTTAACCGCGCTGATTTTCCGCGAACCGATGACGCGCTACGACGCTCGACTTTCTGCGGCGCGCGCCTTTTCATTTGCTGAATTCATTGACCTAGCCAGGCGAGCAGACTGGAAAAATTTCGGGCACAAAAGATTTCAATTCGCCCGACAGGCAATTTGGTTAGAAAAGGTGGACAAGTAATTCCTGGGATAATCTTCGAATCGTCTGCTTCTCTCTGAAGATGACGCAAACAACTCTTGAGTTTTCGCACCTGAAGCTGTACCAAAAAAAGTAACGTCCAAGCAGAAAGGTCCTATGCCGCTCTTGAAACCAGACCCAACGTTTTACCCATCGCCGAGGCTGGCGATGCAGGCTCCTCCGGAAAAGCACGCGTTCGTGGCGGCTCTCAATCCGCCCGGCAGCAAACTCAACGACGCGCTGCTGGTTATCGATGTTGATCCCAGTTCGCGCACGTACGGCCAGCGGGTCGGCGAAGTTAAGATGCCGGAGTTTGGTGATGAGTTGCACCACTTCGGTTGGAACGCATGCAGCTCGGCGCTCTGCCCGTATGCGCCGCATCCGCACGTCGAACGCCGTTACCTGGTTGTGCCCGGAATCCGCTCGTCCCGCATTCACATTATCGACATAAAGCCGAATCCGCGAAGGCCGAAGATCGTGAAAGTGATCGAGCCAGAGGAAGTCTTTGCGCGCGCTAATTATTCACGTCCGCACACCGTTCACTGTGGGCCGGAAGGCATTTACGTCAGCGCGCTTGGAGCGCCCAATGGCGATGGTCCGGGCGGCATTTTCATGCTCGATTGCGAAACGTTCGATGTTCTGGGCCAGTGGGAAATGGACCGCGGCCCACAATTTTTGCATTACGATTTCTGGTGGCATCTGGGATTTGACACATTGCTCAGTAGCGAGTGGGGCACGCCGAACATGATCGAAACCGGACTGCAACCCGACCTGTTGCTCGGCGGCAAATACGGTCATCAGATGCACGTCTGGGACCTGCGTCGGCGCCGACATGTCCGGACGCTCGACTTGGGTAACGAGCAGCAATTGGTGTTCGAGATGCGTCCCGCGCATGACCCGACCAAAGCATACGGCTTTGTTGGCGTCGTTGTTTCGCTCAAGGATTTGTCCGCATCAGTCTGGCTCTGGCACCGGAACAATGGGGCATGGGAGGTGAAAAAGGTGATCGAAATCCCAGCCGAGCCGGCCGACGCAGAAAAACTGCCGCCAATGCTCAAAGATTTTAAAGCAGTGCCGCCGCTGGTCACGGACATCGATTTATCGCTCGACGACAAATTTCTTTACGTCTCCTGTTGGGGAACAGGCGAGATGTTGCAGTACGACGTATCCGATCCATTCAATCCAAAGAAGACCGGGTCGGTGCGTATCGGTGGCATCGTCAATCGCTCGCCGCATCCGAAGAAGCCAAACCAGCCGCTCGCCGGCGGCCCGCAAATGGTGGAAGTGAGTCGCGACGGCAAACGGGTCTATTTCACCAACTCACTTTATGCCGCAATAGACGAGCAGTTCTACCCCGATGGCGTAGGCAGTTGGATGGTGAAACTTGATGCCGGTCCCGACGGCGGCATCGCGTTTGACAAAAACTTTTTCGTGGAAAGCAGCGATTACCGAGTTCACCAAGTTCGCCTCGAAGGAGGCGATTCCTCGACTGACTCCTTTTGTTTTCCGTGAGTGGGCTCTGGCCCTGGCTGACGCTGTTCGGTTTAGGCGCGTTTCATGGGATCAATCCGGCGATGGGATGGTTGTTTGCTGTTGGACTCGGATTGCAGGAACAGAAGCGCATAGCAGTCCTTCGTGCGCTGCCACCGATCGCTCTCGGCCACGCGCTTTCCATCGGGATCATCATCGCTGCAGTTCTCCTGGCTCGGGTTACCGTGCCACCATTCGCTCTAAAAATTGCTGCTGCTACGATCCTGTTTGCTTTTGGATTGTATCGTCTTTTTCGGTCGCGTCACCCGAACTGGGTGGGCATGCGAGTCGGTTTTGGCGATTTGACTCTTTGGTCCTTTGTGATGGCGTCGGCCCATGGCGCGGGTTTAATGCTAATCCCGCTATTTCTTAAATCACCCCCGCAGACGCTTGCGTCACACGCGGGTCAAATGGCCTTACACATGTACCTGACCGACGGCCTCCAATTCGCTAAATTCAGCGCGCCTTCTCTGCTGGCGAGTTCAATTGCAGTCCATACTTTGGGCTATCTTCTCGTAACCGGCCTCGTCGCAATCTTGGTTTACGAAAAACTTGGGGTCGACATCTTGCGCCGCGCCTGGTTCAACGTCGATGTGTTCTGGATGCTCGCGCTGATGATCGCTGGCTTATTTATCCTTTTCCTTTGAATTGAAAGCGGAAATTCGCGTGCGGCAGGCGATTGGGTGATGATCGGTGCGTGAAAATTGTGACCACGATCGCGGAGGCTCAATCGCGACAGCGCTCAAAACCGAGCGTTCTCGTGCCCACGATGGGAGCTCTGCACAAAGCGCATTTGGAATTGATTCGAGTTGCGCGTGAGCACGCCAGCGCCCACGGCGAAGTGGCGGTGAGCATTTTTGTAAATCCGCTCCAGTTTGAACCGGGAAGCGATTACGAACGATATCCACGTCTGGA
>VBQB01000310.1 GCA_005887855.1 Verrucomicrobiota bacterium
GTCCGCGAAAAGGACGGGCTGGCACGCAGCTCACGCAATCAATACTTGAACGCGGAAGAACGAAAGCAGGCAACGGTTTTGCGAAAAGCTTTGTTGAAAGGGGCCGAGATGACGCGCGGCGGCGAAACTTCGGCTACACGAGTTGTTTTGGCGGTTCGCGAAATGATCAGTCAAGCGCCACTCGCCCGAATTGATTATGTCGAACTTGTTGATGCAGGGAATTTGCAGCCGATTGAGGTCATTAGCCCAAATTCACTGCTC
>VBQB01000311.1 GCA_005887855.1 Verrucomicrobiota bacterium
TGCACCAATGCCATGTTCATGCGCAAGAAAATGCGCGAATGGCTGGCGTCGCGCTTGTCAATTCAACCAGAATTCGTGGAGGAGAAAATCTCAGAACTGCTTACAGCCGGCTTGATTGGCGAAAAAGACTCGATCGAAATTCGCAAAGGCCCGAAAGATCCGGCAAAGCCAACCATCGGGCCCAGCACTTGGATGTATTGGAATGTCCACCTCGACGGTCTCGAGCGAATTCACGATCTGATCGTCGAGCGCGAAGGGGTGTTCAAAGAATGCATTCTCGCGATCAAGATGGCGAAGATTCTCGGCTATCAGGTCGCGACCAACACGACCATCTACAAGGAAACCGACATGCAAGAGGTCGAGCAGATGTTCGATTATCTTTCCGATCTCGGCGTGGACGGCCACACGATTTCGCCCGGTTACGAATACGACGCGGCGAAGAAGGACATGATCAAGCGGTTGAATTTGCAGCCGGAAAACTTCTTTCTTACCCGGAAGATGACGATCGAAAAATTCCAGAAGATTGAGGAATGGATGCAGCGCTATACCCTTTTTGGGACGCCGGTTTATTTTGAATTTCTCGCCGGCAAACGCGATTTGACCTGTTCAGCCTGGGCGATTCCGACCCGAAACATCCGCGGATGGAAGGGGCCTTGCTACCTCATGACTGACGGGCATTACGCGAGCTACGCGGAATTGCTGGAAAAAACTGAATGGGACCGATACGGCGTCGTGGACGGAGTCGCACGCGACAGCCGCTGCGAAAATTGCATGGTCCACTGCGGTTACGAGCCGACTGCCAGTTTGGGTCTGCAGGCGCAGCGCGGCGATACGTGGAAGACGATCAAATTCAATTTCGGTGCGAAACCGAAACCCACCGGCCGCGGCAGCGAAGTTCTTGCTTTTAACGGGGTAAGTTCCGGAAACGGACACCTTACGGGAAAAAGCGCCGAAGCTTCAGCACAGGCATCATAAAGATCGAGCAGTTAATGGGTCGGAAGGTCCAAGATCGACACAATGAAGCGGTCCTCTGACGTAATTTCTTTGCCAAGCGCGCGGCCCGATCTCGCGCATTTGTACTCCGCCAGCGATGCCGAGATTTCGCGAGCCATCAGCTCCGCGCAGGAGAATCTGTTGGGCCAACAGAAGCCCGACGGGCATTGGTGCGGCGAGCTAATCGTCGATAGCACACTCTGCTCCGATTACGTGTTGTTCATGCACTGGTGCGGGGAGGTCGATGCTCGCCTGCAGCGGCGTTGCGTCCGTCACATTTTAAAGCGCCAATTGGCGGATGGCGGGTGGAATACCTATCACGGCGGCCCGAGCGAGATTAATGCGTCCGCAAAAGCGTATTTTGCATTGAAGCTCGCTGGCTGTTCGGCCGACGCGCCGTTTATGCAGGAAGCGCGCGCCAACATCATGCGCCTCGGCGGCATCCCGCAGATGAACACCTTCAGCAAGCTTTACCTGGCGCTGCTCGGCCAGTTTCCATGGAAGTATTTGCCGACGATCCCCGTGGAAATGGTGCTCCTGCCAGGCTGGGCGCCGTTTCACATCTACAAAATGTCGTCCTGGAGCCGGGCCATGCTCATCCCGCTCGCCATTATCAATCATTTCAAACCGACTCGCGTTTTGCCCGGCGAAAAGCAATTGCACGAACTCTATCCGCTCGGAACCGAGCAAAGCGATTTGCGGCTGTCCCGCAGCGAACGCTTCTGGACCTGGCGTAATTTCTTTTTGCGAGTGGATGATGTTTTAAAATTTCTGCGTCCACTTGGATTTCGCCCAATGCGTCGGCGCGCGCTTGAAGAAGCGGAGCGATGGATGCTCGAACGCATTGGCGAAGGCAGTGATGGCCTGGCGGCGGTCTTTCCGGCGATGCTCAACTGTTTGATCGCCTTGCGCGCCCTCGGTTATTCGAAAAGAAACCCGGTTTACGCCAAGGCAGAAAGAGACTTCGCGGCGCTGTTTATCGATGATCCCGAGAATTTTCGCATACAACCGTGTCTTTCGCCCATCTGGGACACCGCGATCAACATCATTTCGCTGGCGGAATCGGGCGTGTCCGCGGAACATCCCGCGCTGCAAAAAGCCGCAGATTGGCTTGTTAACAAGGAGGTGCGGATACGTGGTGATTGGGCGGTAAATAATTCGCATCCAGAAGCGAGCGGATGGGCATTCGAGTACAACAATATTCACTATCCCGACACTGACGACACGGCGATGGTGCTAATGGCGCTGCGACTGGTCCAACCGAAAGATCGACAAGCGCTCAACGAAATCTTTCGCCGTGCGCTTGGTTGGCAGCTCAGCTTCCAATGTAACGACGGCGGCTGGGCCGCGTTTGACAAAGAAGTGACGACGCCGTGGCTCGAAGACATGCCATTTGCCGACCACAATGCGATTCTCGATCCAACATGCAGCGATCTGACTGCACGCACGCTGGAGCTGCTTGGTTACGTTGGTTTCGATGCCAAGACGCGGTGCGTGCGCGATGCCATCCAATATTTGATTGATACCCAAGACGACGACGGTTCCTGGTATGGCCGCTGGGGCGTGAATTATATCTATGGTACCTGGCAAGTGCTGCGCGGCTTGCGCGCGATTGGTCAGGACATGACGCAGGACTGGATATTGCGCGGCCGCGATTGGCTTGAAAGTTGTCAAAATAACGACGGCGGTTGGGGTGAGACTTGCGGTACTTATGACAATCCTTCGACCAAAGGCATTGGCGAAAGCACGGCGTCGCAAACCGCCTGGGCGATCATGGGAATCTGCGCGTGCGGCGATCTCGATCGGCGAAGTATTCAGCGAGGTTTGCGCTACCTGCTCAATTCGCAAAAACCGGACGGATCATGGGACGAGGAGCAAATTACAGGCACCGGTTTTCCGCGCGTATTCTATTTGAAGTACGACATGTATCGTCAAAACTTCCCGCTGCTCGCTCTCGCGACCTATGTCAATTACCGCAGCGGGCTCGGACATCATCCTAGTTTTTACCGCTGCGATCGTTGATTCTCATTAACACCCCGCTAAAGCGGGGTGCAGAGTGCGAACAGGGCAGCGTTGCAACTTCTTGTCTGGTGTTAGCGCTTCGCTGAAGCGACGTGTTAGTGAGACTCGACGCGCGAAAAATAAAACCTGTCGCGCGGCGTAATTCGATCTAACTGTAAAGATTATGGCTTACGAATTACCAAAATTACCTTATCCGTACGATGCTTTGGAACCGCATATCGATGCGCAGACGATGGAGATCCATTACACCAAGCATCACCAGACTTACGTCAACAACCTGAACAACGCGATCAAAGGAAAAGCTGACCTCGAAAAGAAATCGGTCGAAGATTTGATTGGTGATCTGAAATCGGTGCCGGAAGACATTCGCACAGTTGTGCGGAACAACGGCGGCGGTCACGCAAATCATTCGTTCTTTTGGAAAATTATGGGACCGAATGCCGGCGGCGAACCGAAAGGCAAGCTCGCTGATGACATCAAATCAACGTTCGGCAGCTTTAATGATTTCAAAGAGAAATTTGCTGCCGCTGGTGCGGGACGTTTTGGCAGCGGCTGGGCGTGGTTGATCAAGAATAAGAACGGAAAGCTCGAAATTATTTCCACGCCAAACCAAGACAGCCCATTAATGGACGGCAACACCCCGATCCTGGGCGTCGATGTTTGGGAGCACGCCTACTATCTCAAGTATCAAAATCGACGGCCCGATTACATCAAAGCCTGGTGGAACGTGGTAAACTGGGACGCGGTGGCGAAGAATTACTGATTGGCGTTCGACGAGTTCTCCTGTAGCGGCGGTCTGTGACCGCCGCTAAACTTGTACGCGTTCGGCGGACACAGACCGCCGATGCAGTAAATGGCTTATCTAAACGAAAACTATCTTAAACTTCAGGCAGGCTATCTCTTCCCAGAGGTCGCGCGGCGGGTCCGCGAATTCTGCGAAGCGAATCCGGAAGCGGCCAAGGGACTGATTCGCTGCGGAATCGGCGATGTCACTGAGCCGCTGCCGCGTGCGGCAATCGATGCGATGAAGCGAGCTATCGAAGAGCTTGGCCATCGCGAAACGTTTCGTGGCTATGGTCCCGAACAGGGCTACGAATTTTTAAGATCGGCAATCGCTCAGCACGATTATCGCGACCGCAACATTGACATTGCTGACGACGAAATTTTTGTCTCTGACGGCTCAA
>VBQB01000116.1:0-4266 GCA_005887855.1 Verrucomicrobiota bacterium
TAATGTCAGTAGCGCGACGGCGACGACAATTCGTGAGCGATTGAATAACTGTTTCATTAGTTTTGCTTTCCTTTTGGGTTTAGTTCTTTGTCCGTTTGGAAGTTAGTTGGTACGCCGATCATTCTAATAAGGCCCAGAAGGGTCTGTATTGGACTTTCGGCGAACTTGATCTACCCGCCATTTTACCGGGACGACGTTGAACTGCCCATAAGACCTTGGGCCTACACGCCGCGGTCAATCGCGATGCCGTCGATTGCCGATCAACTCCTCGAGTTCACTTGTTGTGGTCGTGATTCTCTTCTTCTTTCTTTCCTTTCTTTTCGTCCACATCGAGGACGAGCTTTTCCTCGCCGCCTTCGCCGCGGTCTTCTAGATCGGCCAACAAACCTTCATCCGTAAGATCGATTGGGTGGGAGTTTTCCCAATCGTGCTTGGCGACTTTATGGAGTCTCTCGACAATCTCCTCGTCATGCACTTCGATGGCTAGTTCGCGTCGGTCGTCAAAGCTGCCGGGAGCGAGGTTGATCGAGCCGACGATGGCTCGTGCACCGTCGGCGAGAAGCATTTTGCCGTGTAGTTTCAGGCCCTTGAGTTTGTGAATCTTGATGCCGACGTCGTCCATGATCCGGAGGCCGCCGACGCCTTCGACGAGCTTCTCTTTTTTCAGCGAATGCGGCGGTCGCGCCATGACGTGGACTTTCACCCCGCGGCGCGCGGCACGGACAAGCCGCTCGATGATGACGGAGTCCTGGTAGCGCTCGTTCTGGACGAAGAGAGTGTGGTTGGCTCCGTCGATAAACTGTGCGATCCGCTCCCGGCCATTCCCGCGGCACCAAATGAGCTGCGCGTTCTCGCCTGGATCGAAATCCTTGCGCTGCCAGTCGGCCTCGAAACCGGCGATGACTTCATCGACTTCGCGCTTGTGGCTGGTGACAATCGCGTAGTCGCGCGTCTCGGTGAGGTTTTTCGTCGCCCAGTTGAGTGACTTCACAAATGCGATCTCGTCGTCCACGACCATCGACTTCTCGTGCGTGAGGCCGAAGTCCGGGTTGCTGTCTTTCACGTCGATGCCGGCTTCTTCCAGCTTCTTGCGCGTCGCCTCGTTTTCTTCCTCGCCGCTGCGGCGCGCGGGATTGAGCATGACCAGAACCTTGATTCCGCGTGCCTTCGCGGCGATGACCGCTTTGATCAGATCCGGGTCGGAGAAGACGAACATTTTGATTCGGAGCGATTTCTTCGCCCCTTCGATGGCGTCGATGATCGGCTTTCCAGTGTCGTCGGGGAGAACAATGATGGAACGGTAGGACATGGTGTTTTGGTTGGGTTGAGTGAGGAGGTTAGCTTGGCTTTGTGGATGCGTCAGCGGGAGCAACGGCGGCCGGCGCTGGCGTGAATCCGGCCTGGATGCGGTAAAGCTCGGCGTAGAGTTCGTTGCGCGCCACCAGTTCCTCGTGCGTGCCTTCTTCGGCGACAACGCCGCCTTTAAGCACGACGATTTTGTCGGCATCGCGAATGGTGCTCAAGCGATGCGCGATGGTGATGACAGTACGGTCTTTCATCAAACGTTCGAGAGCGTCCATGACCAACTTCTCCGACTCGGTGTCGAGCGCGGCGGTCGGTTCGTCGAGGATGAGGATAGGCGAGTTGCGCAGGACCGCGCGGGCGATGCCGATGCGCTGGCGCTGGCCGCCCGAGAGGGTGAGGCCGCGCTCGCCCACCATCGTGTCGTAACCGTGCGGCATCTTCGAGATGAACTCATCCGCATTGGCCATCTTCGCGGCCGCGACAATTTCCTCCTGCGTCGCGTCGGGCCGTCCATAAGCGATGTTGTCACGGATCGAGCCGAGAAAGAGGACGGTGTCCTGCAAAACGAAACCGATCTGCCCACGCAGACCTTCGAGATGGTAATCGGTAACGTTCACGCCGTCGATTAACACGCGCCCGGCAGTCGGATCGTAAAAGCGCGGGATCAGGCTCAGGACCGTGGACTTGCCGCCGCCGGTCGGGCCGCAGACGCCGACGCGCTGACCCGGCTTGATGGTGAGATTGATCTCGCGCAAGACCGGCGCATCCGCTTCGTAGGCAAAGGCCACTTTCTCGAAAACGATCTCGCCCTTGAGCGCTCCGGGATCGCGCGCGTCGGGCTTTTGCGGGATGACCGTGTCTGTTTGGAGGATCGCCTGCACGCGCTCCAAACCGACTGAGGCTTGCGCGATGACGTTCGTCATTTTCGCGAGATCCTGCACCGGCTTGAAGAACTTGGTCAGATACGCGAGAAAGACCGTCAGCGCGCCGATGGTCATCGCATCTTTCAGAATTAGCCCCGCGGCGCGCCAGGTGACAAAGGCGACGCACATTGCAACGGTGATTGCGACGATGGGCGAAAGCAGCGATTTGACACGCCGGGCTTTCAGCGCCGCCTCGACGGTTTCGCGGCTCACCGTGCCAAGGCGCGATTCTTCCATATCCTGGCGGCCGAACGCTTCAACCGTCCGCACCGATTCCAGGCCTTGTTGGACAACGGCGACGATATCACTCTGGTGTTTGCGCACATCGTGCGTGGCGTTCTTCACCGCCTTTTTGAAGCGCGCCACAAAGAAGAGCAGGAACGGCGTCACCCCCACGGCCATGAGCGCAAAGTCAAAGTTGAGATAAAGCATCAGAACGAGCATCCCGACGATGTTCAGCGCATCGATGAGCATGTCCAGCAACGCTGACGACGCGAAGTCCTGGATCGTGCTGACGTCGGTGGTGATCGTGCTGAGCATGTTGCCGACCTGATGGGTGTCGTAATATCGCAACGAGAGCCGCTGGAGATGGTGGTAGACGCGCTCCCGGAGATCGTTCGCCACGTACTGCGCAACGCTCTCGGTATAGTAACTGTCGATGTAACCCGCGACCGCTCCGATTATCGCGATAATCACCACGCCGATCGCGGCCACGCCCGCCAGCGCCAGTGTGTGCTCCCCAGCTGAGAAATCCCGCAGCCAGGTCAGAAACTCCGGCAGCTTGTGTTTGCCGATCACGCTATCGATGATGATTTTCAACGGCCACGGGGCCGCGAGACTCATCGCCGTCTCGACCAGCATCGCGGCGAAAACGACTACAAGCCATTTGCGGTAGGGTCGGACAAGGTCGAAGACTAGCGCGCTGATGCCTTTGGAAGGCTGCGCTCCGCCAGCGGTAGAATTCGCCGGGCCATCCTTTGTGGAAGGATCTGTGGCCATGGATTTGCCGGAATTAGAATCTTTCATGCCGAGTCATACACGTCCCACACTGGGGGAGTGCTTTTACCCTTTTTCTCTTCGGTTGAAAGGGTCGTCTCACCATTTTGTCGCGTCTGCCCTGAGATGCCTATAGGACTTTAGGGCAATATGTAGACAAGAGATAGGCGCTACATTGTCACAAGGTTGAAACGATAAGGCGCAAACGAATTCCAAAAATTCGACCGCTAGCCTCAAACGGTTGCGACAGGACTTGATCGCGCCAGTACAACCATCTTGGACGCCTGCGAGCGTTTACTGGCGCGCAGGAAAGCTGGCACGGCGCTAGCCAGCAGGAAGGCGATGACCGCGAAAACGATCATCACTTCGACGAGCGCGAAAACTTTTTGAATATATAAACGGCACCGCATTCTAAAAATGTGAAGCTCAAGTTGCCTAAAAATTTACTCCTCCCTGGATGAAGGGTCCGTTCAATTCGGTCTTGTTGGTGAAACCCCCGTGAACAAAGTCGTATTTCAAGTAGCGCCAGCCAACCTGCGCCCACATCCAGCGTGTCACTTGAAATTCGACGCCGCCTTGCACTTGGTAGCTCCAGTCGGAGCTTGATACCGGCGTTTTCACGAGCGTCCGTCCCTGGCGGTGCACCTCAAACGCCGAGTCAGAGTTGGCGTCAAATCCACCTACATCGCCTTCCGCGTAAAGCGATATGGCTCTCCAGACTCTCACTTTTCCGCGGGCCCCAATCACGGGATCGACCCAATCGATCGAGCCCGAGAAGTCCAACTTGTTTCGAAGTCCCAATAGTCGCCGCAGAATGGCCAGACGTGCATCGCCGTTATTGAAAATGCTTAGATCCCCAGCCATATAGCTGTAGCGCGCGCCGGCGAAGAGAGAGAGAGAGGCCTTATCGCAGTTGATTAACCGATAACCGACGAATCCTTCCGCAAGCCCGGATTTGAGGTGGAGATTGGCGGTGGTAAAGAGTAAACCTGGTAGCGTAGCAGAAGCACCTACCTCCATGTACTGACCATCTCCGAAGAAC
>VBQB01000116.1:4309-6083 GCA_005887855.1 Verrucomicrobiota bacterium
GGTATCGCCTGACAGACCGGCCATCCAGCCGGGAACACCGATCCGGATTTCGAGCGGCGACGGAGTTTCGCACCAGCTTATCGGCGGCGGCGGAGCTTCCTTCGAAGTGTCATACGCCTCGGGTCCGGCGAGAAGAACTGGCGCCGAGAGAAAGATCGTCGCGATTAGGAATCGACTAACGGCCCAATTCGTTAAAGTTGAGTGATTCATGTGTTACGTTTTCCCCAATGGTTGTGTTGGCGCTCGCCAGAAATAGCAACTCGCCGCCCCTTAGAACAATCTTTTTTTTGCGGATGTCGCTCGGTCCTTGCGATAGCTTTGGGATTTCATCTTGTCGTTTGGTTTGAAAAAGAGAGCATGAAAGAAAGCGGCCGGTACGACCATTGGACCTTAGTCCTATAAGGGCAATTACGCGTGGAAACGAGAGACTGGGAACTTTTCCCAGCCAAAAAAAACCGGCCTCCCGATGAAGAAGAGGCCGGTCACTTAACCAAATTAGTATTAGTTTTAGAAATGGAACCGCAAACCTGCGCCAATCAGATGCTGGCCCAAATCGCGACTCTCATTGGTATTGATTTGGGTGCTCGTATAATTGAGGTAGTGGTATTCAATGAAGGTGCTGAACTTCGGAGTGAAATAGTAATCTGAGCCTGCGATGATCTGCCACGCCAGGTCCGCGTGACTTCGCCCCCCGCCAGTGTTGATTGGGACAGCGCCAGTTACGGGGTCCACAACCTCGACCCCCGCAGATTCGGCATAGTAAATGCCGACCCCGGCGCCAACATACGGCTGGAATCTTTGGTTTCCAGGTGCGAATCGCAAGATGAAGTTCCCCATGAACGCGCCCGTATTGATCCAAGTGGTCACGTCGCGCTGTGCTAAAACGGTACCAAAGGAATCCCGCAGGGTGAAGTCAGCGCCACCCCGAAAGCCATTGTAAAAGAAGTCGCCCTCAAGCGTTGGACGAACTACACCCGTGCCAAAGACGTAACCGAGTTTGATGCCGCCGAAAAATCCGACGTCATTTTTCGGGTCCACAGTGAGAGTGTCTCCGAAAAAAGGGGAATTCGGATTATCAGCCGTAAAAGTTCGGGTGTCGCCGCGGTTTTGATAGACGTTCGCCCCCATGTCGATCGCGCCGTAAAAACCGATTCCGTAAAGTGGCGGCGGCGGCGGCGGGGCGACTTGCTTGTAGGCGACGGCCTCTCCGGCTTGGAGCGAAGCAGTGACAAATCCCAGCAAGATCGATGTTAGAAGTGAGAATCTTTTCATAAGCGGTGATGTTTATTAGGATTTAACATATTGTCAACACCCAATGTTCACATGAATGTTGTCATTAAGTGGCCATCATTCAGCGACGGCGGTCTGTTCGTCTATAGGACCTTGGTCGTACGCTCAAGCCGCCGCAGCGAGCGCAAGGCGAACGGCGGTGAGGAGTTCTTCGTCGTCAAAAGGTTTCGTTAGGAACGCCCAGGCTCCTGCGCTTAACGCGGTGGAACGAACCAGTGGGTCGTCCTTTCCAGTAAAGATGATGACGCGGGTCGAAGGCGAAATCTCTCGAAGCCGCGATTGCACCTCCAAGCCACTCATCTGCGGCATATGAACATCAATCAGGACAACCGCAGGGCGATGAGTGCGCACATGACGCAAGAATTCCTCGGGATCACTAAATGTTTCGGCCTGCAAATCAGCCGATGCGAAAAGCCGGGCCAATCCTTTGAGCACAGAGAAATCGTCGTCGAGCAAGCACACAACAAAGGCATTCGAGTTTCGC
>VBQB01000117.1 GCA_005887855.1 Verrucomicrobiota bacterium
AGAGATGGAAATGAACAGAATATTCTTATCAGCAATTGCCGGACTTATTACATTGACCTTTATGCAAGCAGCCGAAACGCAAAAGCAACCGGCGGCCGGCTCGCCTGCGCCGGATTTCAGTTTAGCCACCAGCGACGGCAGCCAGGTGAGCCTGAAAGATTATCGTGGCAAATGGGTGGTCCTTTACTTTTACCCGAAAGATTTCACGAGCGGGTGCACGATGGAGGCGAAGAACTTCCAGCGCGACCTCGCGAAATTTGAGCCGCTGAATGCCGTCGTTCTCGGCGTGAGCGTCGATACCGCGCAATCGCACAAAGATTTCTGCGCGAAGGAAGGACTGAACTTCAAGTTGTTGGCCGATCCCGACGCCAAGGTCTCGACCGAGTACGGATCGGTCATGGATTACAAAGGAGAAAAGCTCGCCGCACGCAACACCTTCATCATTAACCCTAAAGGCGAGATCGCCAGGGTTTACACCGGCGTGAAGCCGGCTGAACACAGCGAGCAAGTGCTCAAAGATTTGGCCGAACTGAAGAAGAGCTAATCAAAGCGGAGGTCACAATGGCAGCCCAAAGAAAATCGATCGATTGCCGTCATTATCCGAGTGAGAAAAATTGCTCCCTGAAAATTTCCGGCACGGAAGAAGAAGTGCTCGAGGCGGCCGTGCAACATGCGGTTTCTGCGCACGGGCACGAGAATTCCCCGGAATTGCGCGACCAGATCAAGTCGATGCTCAAAGACGAGAGCGATTGAGTTTCACAGCAGCTGCTTTGCAAGAAAACGAGTGGAGCGTTAGCCGCCTTGGCAACGGATCTTTTTTGTTCGCGTCTTCTGTCCTCAGTGAATAAATCCGTTCTGTTACTTGGAGAATGGTAAGGCCATGCGCAAAACGCGCATCGTGCTTGCGATTGTTAGTGCATATTTTATTTTGGTCTTTTTCGCGCACCTCCCCGATCATCTGATTCTCTTTCCAACGAAGGCACCGATCGAGACAGGCGGCGCTGTTCGCAAAATGTTGCCGTTCCAAAATGGTGAACTGGAAGTGTGGACGGCAGTATCGCAGCGAGCGCAACAACGGGGCGGTCCCGATATTTACGTTTTGCGGTTTTACGGCAACGCGGATCGCGCCGACCGATGGGTCGCGAACGAGGTGGAAGAATGGAATGACCGCGCTGTCGAGATATGGGGAATGAATTATCCCGGATTCGGTGGGAGCACGGGACCAGCGCGGCTTGCTCGAATCGGACCGGCAGCGCTCACCGCATTTGATGCACTAAAACGCCACGCAGTGGAACGGCCCATTGTGCTCTACGGCGCGAGCCTCGGCGCAACTGCTGCACTCCACGTGGCTACGCATCGGTCAGTAGCCGGATTGATCCTGCACAATCCTCCGCCACTCCGCCAAATAATCCTGCGCCAGTTTGGCTGGTGGAATCTCTGGTTGCTGGCAGGTCCTATCGCGTTGCAGATTCCGCGAGATCTCGACAGCATTTCAAACGCGAAGGCGATTTATCGGCCGGGGATTTTTCTGGTCGCGGACAAGGATGAAGTGGTTGCACCTCGCTTTCATCAACTGGTAGTTAACGCTTACGCCGGCGAAAAGCGCGTGATCTCCCTCCGCGACGCCTATCACAACACACCGATTGAAGACACGGGTCTGGCCGATTTTTATGAGGCGCTAGACTGGTTGTTGCCGAAGACAACGCACTGAGAGTCTGCTAAGAATCGTCTCGCTGTGCAAAATTTGCAGAACCAGATGGGCAGCTTCGAGTTCATCGCGGCTCTGATGTCGATCATCATCGGTCTCGGCGTAACCAATCTGCTGGCGGGTGCTGGACGCGCTTTTTATCGTCGCAAAGAGAATCCGATGGACGAAGTCCACATTGTTTTCACGATCGCCACGCTGCTCGTTCTTATTTTGCAATGGTGGGTAACGTTTAAGTGGAACAACGAAGTCAA
>VBQB01000118.1 GCA_005887855.1 Verrucomicrobiota bacterium
CTCGATCATCCAAACATTCTGCCCATTTACGAAGTGGGCGAGAGCGAGGACGGGTTTCCGTTCTTCAGCATGAAGTTCGCCTCCGGTGGCAGCTTGCTCGACGCCGCACCGGGTTTGGGCAGCGAACCGCGCCGCAGCGTGGCGCTAATGGCAAAGGTGGCGCGCGCCGTGCAGTACGCGCACACTCAAGGCATTCTTCATCGTGATCTAAAACCGGGAAACGTTTTGCTCGATGGGCGCGGCGAACCATTGGTGAGCGACTTTGGGTTGGCCAAATGGCTCGACACCGTGAGCGATCTCACACGCTCGCTGACGATTTTTGGCACACCCGGTTACATTGCACCCGAGCAAGCAAAGGGATCGGCTCCAAACCTCACCCCGGCGGCGGACGTTTACAGTCTGGGCGCGATCTTGTTCGATCTTTTCACCGGCCGGCCGCCATTCCTGGGCGAGCACGCGCTTGCTGTGATTCAACAAGCCGCCGAAAAGCCGGCGCCGAAGCTGCGCTCTCTCGCGCCGAAGCTCGACCGCGATCTGGAAACCATTTGTGCAAAATGTCTGGAGCGCGAACCAAACGCGCGTTATCGCTCAGCCGGCGGTCTGGCCGAAGACCTTGAACGCTGGCTCGCCGGCCGCCATCTCATTGCGCGTCCAGTTTCGGCGTCAGTGCTCGCGCTACGCTGGTCGCGCCGGAATCCGATTACTGCGGGATTGGCTGCGCTCTTGCTCGCACTGGGGACAACGGTCGGGATAATGACTTGGAAAAGCGAACTAGTCGACCGTCCAGTAATGACTGGAATCGCCGTGCTGCCCTTTGAAAATCTGAGCGAAACCAAAGAGAGCGCGTTTTTTGCCGATGGTATCCAGGACGGCATTTTGACCAAGCTGGCCAAGGTGGCTGACCTCAAGACAATCAGCCGCACCAGCGTCATGCCATATCGTGGGGCACGGAATACGCAGCAAATCGGGCGGGCACTGAATGTCTCTCACGTGCTGGAAGGCAGCGTACGAAGGGAGGCGGGCAGGATCCATTTAAACGCTCAATTAATTGATACGCGCACCAACACCCATGTCTGGGCTGAGAGATACGATTGCGATTTGAATCAGGTATTCGCAATGCAAAGCGAGATCGCGCAAAAAGTCGCAGATCAGCTTGAAACCAAAGTCTCAACTGTCGAGAAAGCCGCCATCCAAGAGCCACTGACCAGGGATCTTGTTGCCTACGATCTCTACTTGCGAGCCAAAGATCTCATCGATGGCATTTCCTTTAGCATGCGGGATAAAGAAAATTTGTTCCAGTCCGTGCAACTCCTTGAACAGGCGGTCGCACGCGACCCTTCATTCTTTGATGCCTATTGCCAGCTCGCGGGAGCGCATGACCGGATCTATTTTATTGGTTTCGACCACACGGAGGCGCGCCTCAAATTGGCCGAAACAGCCATTCAATCTCTCCGCAGTCGGCGCCCCGACTCCGGAGAGGTACATCTGGCCCGCGCTCAGCATCTTTACTGGGGATATCGGGACTACGAGCGAGCCCAGCAGGAGCTGGTTGCCGCCCAGCGTACGCTGCCGAACGAATCTCGAATTCCTCTAATGGCTGGCTACATTGACCGGCGACAGGGTCGCTGGGAGAAATCCCTGGAGGAAATGAAGCAGGCGCTGGAGTTGGACCCGCGCAATTTTTCCTTCCTCCATCAAATCTCTCTTACTTACGGAGCTTTGCGCCGCTACAAAGAGATGGCCGCCACTTTGGATCGCATGCTGGCCATGGCTCCGAAAGACATTCCCAGCCGGGTAAGGCGCGCTTGGGTTGATCTTCAATGGCGCGCAAATCCCAAACCGCTACATGCGGCAATTCAGACGATCCTGGCCGAGGACCCAAACTCGGTGCCTCTTATCGCTGCCGATTGGCTCGAGCTTGCGTTAGGCGAGCGCGATTCTGCCGCGGCCGAGCGCGCGCTGGCCGCCATGCCGGCCGGCAGGTGCTACGACGGATCGGTTCCATTCCCTGACAGTTGGTGCGAGGGTCGTGTTGCCCGCCTTCGCGGCGATGAGCCGGCAGCGCGCGCTGCCTTCACCAAGGCGCGGAGAGAATTCGAGCAAATAGTGCACGATCAACCCGATTACGCAGAGGCCCTCTGCGCACTTGGTGTTATTAATGCTGCTTTGGGAAATAAGGAGGAGGCCATCCACGAAGGCCAGCGTGCTGTCGAGCTAATGCCCGTCAGCAAAAGCGCCATCGAGGGCCCGCTCTTGATGCAGTACCTGGCCGTCATTCATGCCTGGACGGGGGAAAAGGATCGCGCAATCGAACGATTGAGCGAGACAGCAAAGCTTCCGGGCTATCTGAGCTACGGCCATTTGCGTCTCAATCCGATTTGGGACCCGCTGCGCGGCGACCCGCGCTTTGAAGACATCGTCGCCTCCCTCGCGCCGAAAGAAACAGCAAACGAGTAGCGGCGAGTTAACCGCAATTGCCTTTTTTTGCGCCGGCGAATTTCAGAAGACTGCCCGCGAAATACCCGCCTCCGCGCAGCACCGGCGCGGCAAGCGCGAACTGACGCCGAAGATCTTAACGAGCTGACCGCTAATCCCGCGACTGGGGACCGAATCGAAACGAATGACGACATTGAGGCTCGAAGAGTTGTTAAATTTTGGGCTGTGCAATCGAGATTGTGAACGCGCTTGGTCACTTGCTGGATCTTTGAATTTGTTTTCATCGGCCCCGCAGCCGCGGGAATCGTGATTAAATGTTGGACAAATTCTGGTCGCCTCGCTGGTCGGCGATCGTTTTTGCATGTTATCCGCGATTGTTTCTAAAAAATTTAAAATTTTTTGAGAACTTCGCCCCGCAATTTCCGAATAAGGATAGTGAGGGTTCCATAATGGCCCACGCGACAGATGGAATTTATACGAGAATTCAGCTTGCCTAATGCTCGCGCAAGTGAGATGATGGGCGGCCTTGAACCCGAACGCTCCCGCTACCCACGAGCGCAACCCCCACCGCTTCGTGACGACGCGGTGGAGCGTTGTCTTGTCCTGTGCGGATTCGGGCGGCGACGAGCAGAAGGCGCGCGAAGCACTCGCCGAGCTTTGCAAAATTTATTGGCGGCCGGTTTTCGCTTTCGTCTGCCAACAGCGCAATTCCGTCCCCGACGCCCAGGATCTGACGCAGGATTTTTTTGTTATGGTGCTTAAAGGTCGTCTCCTCCAGCGTGCCGATCGGAGTCGTGGAAGGTTCCGTTCGCTCGTGCTCAAGGCGTTGCAGAATTTCTTGCGCGATGCCGCCGCGAAGCGCCACGCGCGGAAACGCGGTGGCGACGTGCAATTTGTTTCCTGGGACGATTGGATGGCGGAGGCGCCGTCGCAGTTGTCAATCCCAGCCCAAGAATCGGCGAGCTGGTCGCCGGAGAGAATTTTCGATGTCCGCTGGGCGGCCACGGTAGTGGAGCGTGCGCTGCGGCAATTGGGTGATGAATGCGAAAAGCGTGGCCGCCGTCGCGTTTTTGATGTGTTGAGTAGTTGTCTCGCGGCAGAGCGGGAAGATGTTTCCTACGCCAAGTTCTCAAAGATGCTCGGCCTGCCGGAGGCGGCCGTGAAACGCCTCGTGCACCGGTTGCGCCAGCGCTATCGCGCGCTGCTCCGCGAAGAAGTTGCCCAAACCGTCGAGAAACCCGACGATATCGACGACGAACTCCGGTACCTATGTTCGGTGTTGACTGCCGCACACTAGCTCGCGAAAGTTCTTCCCACTAATCGCAATTGAACACGAATGGACATAAATGATGGATAGAGACGAACCGCCGGGATGTCTTAAAGCCTTCAGACATGAATTCGTGTCCATTCGTGTCAATCGGTGGTCAAAGGAAGGACGGGCGACATGACCCTCCCCGCCAAGTCTGTTTCGGCGCGGCTCGGGAAGGAACCGGTCCCGTGCCCAGAATGTCGATCGACATCGCGCGTCGGACGGGGATTTTGTTTGGTCTGTCTACTCTATAGCGGTATTGGCGCTGATGCCGACAACAGCGAAACG
>VBQB01000119.1 GCA_005887855.1 Verrucomicrobiota bacterium
TGACAGGAGCCGGGCGGGGGATCGGTCATGCAATTGCGGTGCGGCTGGCGAGCGAGGGCGCGCGCGTCGCATGCGTTAGTCGGACAGAAGCGAATGCAAAAAAGACTGCAACTGAAATTAACGCGACGCGACCGGACACGGCGAGAGCTTATGCGGTCGATGTCGCGGATCATGTCGCAGTGCAAAAAATCGGCGCACAAATTGTCGGAGACTTCGGCGAGATCGACATCTTGGTGAACAACGCCGGTGTGACGCGCGACGGACTGAGCATGCGCATGTCGGTGGAAGATTGGGATACGGTGATCAACACCAACCTTAAAGGCGCATTCAACTTCGTACAGGCCGTGCAGCGTGCGATGATCAAACAGCGCAGCGGCCGCATCATTAACATCAGCTCGGTGATCGGATTGATCGGAAATGCAGGTCAAACCAATTATGCTGCGAGCAAAGCCGGTCTGATCGGTTTTACAAAATCGCTCGCGCGGGAATTGGCCAGCCGCAATATCACGGTGAATGCCGTGGCTCCCGGATTTATCACGACGGACATGACCGCTGGACTCTCGGAGGAAATTAAGAAATCAATTCACGCGCGAATTCCGCTCGGCAGAACAGGGGAACCTGAAGATGTCGCGAGTGCCGTGGCCTTTCTCGCGTCCGCGGAGGCAAGTTACATCACCGGCCAGGTGCTCTGTGTCGATGGCGGAATAGTGATGTGATTTTCGAAATTGTAAGGGGAAGCTGACAGCTTCCCCCTACAATCCTCATGCGCCTCTACACGACTCGCAGAATGATGGTAATGCGCCCGTCCGCCAGAAGAACATCGCCGGCTGAGACGCGGCATTCGTAAACTGTATTGGCGGCGTCTCCGAACAAGCGGTGCGCGCAAATCTGGATCGGCGAAGCGATGTCATCCAGGCGCATCACTCGCAAACGTGCATCTCGCAGAGCGGCCAAGTAACCGGGTGGCGCCGTCATGCCTGCCAACCGGGCTCGCAATCCGCCGTGCACTGCAACGGTTTGCGCGGCGTATTCAAAAGCATGCAAGGCCGATAACCGTCCATCGCGGCGCAATGGATTGGCCGGATCACGATGCGTATTACTGATGCAGGTAATCGATCGATCGTCCCACTCGGTTACGCTATCCACCAGACACATCAGACCTGAGTGTGGGATGAGCGTGCGGATTTCCGCTTTGCTAATCGGGATATTGTCAACCGTTTTTAGAGCTTTCACGCCAGTACCGAAAGCGTTCGGAATTAATCCCAAAACGGGTAGAAGTTAAACCAGTTGTAAGGCGCAAGCCGCGCGTAATGCTCTAACCGCTCGACGTAGCGTTGCATCCAATTCTGAATGTCCTCCGCGCGATGATCGCGATTTAGGATCACGTCATCGGCGAAATGCTCGAAGTAAATTTCGTAGTGCTTCCCGCCGCGGTAGAGGCCGAAAAACAGGATAACAGGGCAATGCATCATCGCGGCGATCAGGATCGGGCCAGCCGGAAATGTAGCGGGCGAGCCGAAGAATCGACATTGCGTTGTCTTGTCGCCGCTCGAGACGCGGTCGCCCAACATGCCAACGAGGAAGCCCGCATCCAGGCTCTCTTTGACCCTCAGCAAAGTATCCGGCCGATCCGGTACGATTACCGTGCTGGCGATCTTGTGGTTAAGCGCATCGAGAAAGCGAGTAATATTTTGGTTATGCGCAATATCCATCAACACCTTGAGCGAAAAGTCCTGCTGCGTCACTCCAAGGGTGCGCAACACCTCGAAGCTACCAAAATGCGAGCCCAAAAGGATGCAGCCTTTGCCGCTTTCGATTTGCCGGTGCAGGATTTCCTTCTCATGAAGTGTCACGTCAAAGTGCTCGAACTCGCTCCGTAACAGATAAACGCGATCTAAAATCGTAGCGGCGAAACAATGAAAATGGCGGAAGACATGCCACCAGTGAGGCGGACGGCCGCGCACGCGTTTTAGATATTCGTACGATACTCGCCGGGCTGTACGAGCGCCGATTACGAAATAAAGCGTGATTGGATACAGCAGAAGCCTTGCGGCCGAGCGTCCGATGTGCACCGCGATCCAAGCGATCAGCCGCAACGACGCGGGTGTGCCGCGCTCCGGCAAGGCCGTCCAACGATGCGCGTGCAAGGCTTTAGCGGACATCATTTGTGGTGGCCCTGTTTTGCCCGCAAATTGCACCGGTGAAGAAATGCGGATAGATCTCGCGAATGCTATCGATATCCGGCGCCACTTCGGCACGTTCAAAGCCAGCCCGCGCAAATGCGTGACGCCAGTGATCTGCAGTCAGAAAGCCCGGATTCGGCCGAATTTCCGGATCTGTTTGGACCTCGGTAAAGCTCTCCAGAATCTGAAACATCAGTTCCGGGTAGATCGGCTGATTGACATAGGGCCGCAGGCATTCGCCGATCACCAGCCAGCCATCGCCCGTCAGAGTAGAGCGAGCCTGATTCAAGCCAAACAAAAGATTCTTGGAGACATGCAGCACGTTGACGGCGTATACGAGATCGAACTCGCCCCGATCGACGCCTTGAGTGTCCCACGGCAAATTGAGATCAAGCGCAGCCCATTCTAGCGGCAGATCAGGATACTGCTTTGTCAGGTCGCGTTGAGCGCGCCGCCGGAAAAATGCGTTCGGCTCTGTAATGACGTAACGTTCTATTTGCGGCAGAAGCCCGCATTGATCAAACCAGCGGAGCAAGGTTTCACTGGCACTGCCGGCGCCGGCACCGAGTTCTAAAATCCGCAGCCTGGGTCGAGCGGACAAACGATCAGCGGCGAGGATCGCACTGACCCAGTTATTCACCGCGTAAGTTATGTTGTCGTTGTGAAAATACTTTAACCACAGCGGTATTCCTTGCGGTCCGAATAGGCTGTGATCACCGCTCTGCTCGCCGCTGGCGACGGCTGGATAAAGGCTTGCTGCGTGATCCAATAAATCCAAACTCGCTGCATTGGCGGGATCAATACTAAGCCCCACTGCACGCAAGCGCTCGAGCTCGGGTTGCCACGGCGACCGTCGCAGATGATAAGAACGGGTGTTACCATTGGCGCTGGCTTCCACGCAACCGGTCTCGACCAGGCGCTCCAGAATCCAAGCCAAGGCGAAACTAAAACCTGGCCGAAAAGAAAGCACGTGACAAAGCTCATTCGCGGATCGCCACTCGCCGAGTTGATCCGTCACATCCAACCGACTCAACAGATCGATCGCTAGATCGATGCTATACCGCTCCATCAGTTCGATGCTTTGATACAAGGGTTCGCTAAACACCGATGGCGGGTAACCTTTGAGCCAATGCGCCAAGCGCGGATCGCTCGGCCGAGCTATAAATGTAGGTGCGCCAGATGATGCCGCGTTCACGAGGTCAGCTTGCATCGCAACAAACCTCAAGTCGACCTTCAACTATCACTCGGTCTTCGACGCGACAGCAAAAATCGACTTCGCTGTCAGCGTCCTGACTCGCAGACAGACAGATAGTGAATGGCTGCTCAGGCCTCAACGGCACGAGAAACTTGACTACTCGTATGAAAGTAAGGTGCGAATCTTTGCGCCACTCGGTCAAAGCTGCGACGATTTCATCGAGGATCACGACGCCAGGCACGATAGGAGTGCCAGGGAAATGCCCGGGCAAGCTGGGATGATCAGCGCCGATCGCGCGGCAAACTTCAAAGTTCAAGCGGCGAAGTTTCACCCATGCCATCAGATCCAGCAACTCGGCGACCAGAGCACCGAACATGCTGTTTGTTCGTCCGTTTCAGAACCGACTTCGCGGCCGCCTTTGCTACTTCAAAGCGAGCGCCTCAAGGCGTTCACGAGATTTGCCAACAACGTGCGTAGAGGAGAATCCGAACTGTTCGCAATAGGCCGCAAACGCTCTGGCGGCTTCCGCTGGGTCAAATCCAAACTGCGATAGATCATACCGATGATTGCCATATTGTTCCCGCGGCTGTCTGGCGAGTACGACGCGCATTCGCTGTTCCGCTTCAGGTGAGAGCAGCCATCCAAAATGTTGATAGATGCGTCGAATAGCGGCTATGGGATCGCGACGGATCTCGAGGAAATCCAGGTCGCAAATGCGTTTGTGCGGCAGTCGATCCCGTTCCTGCAAAAAGGTATCGAGCGTTTGTGACCAATATTGGATCGCGTCGCGGCAAACCATAAACGGATCCACCGCGTCGCTAAAGACACGGCGGAGGATCGTAATCAAACTTGATACCGAAGCCATTGCTTCGAGC
>VBQB01000120.1:0-1587 GCA_005887855.1 Verrucomicrobiota bacterium
AAACATCAGAACGTGTGACGGATCACTGTCCGGAATAATTGACCATTCTCCGTGGAAACCGCCGACATCCACGGACTCAAGCTTCACGTCGTCAGCCACAGGCCAGACCGAACCAATATCGTCGAGCCGGTGGCGCCGCTCGGCCCAGCCAACCGGTCGCGGTTTGGAAACAAGCAGTGCGCGGACGGCATCGATTTCGCTTTGAGCCATTGTCTGCTGCTCCTTATGCGCGAGCGACGGTAAATCGCACGCACAATTGGTCAAGCGGGTGGAGGGCGTGTTTCTCATTGCGCCCGCTTTTACAGAGCCGATGCGCGACGCGAATTGCTTGACGCCCGCCGACATCGCTGTTGCGTCCTGACCATGTCGCATTCTTACGACGCCATTGTCATCGGCGCGGGACACAATGGCCTGACGTGCGCCTGTTATCTGGCAAAGGCAGGGCTGAAGGTTCTTGTCCTTGAACAATATCACACGGTTGGCGGCATGACGGTCACCGAAGAGGAAACGCTGCCCGGCTTTTGGTCGGATCTTCACGCGAGCGGGTATCAACTAGCAAATCTCTCACCTGTCCCGCACGAATTGGATTTGCTTGATCGTTACGAACTCATCGAACCGGAGATTCCTTTCTCCCACGCCTTTCCCAATGGCGACATCATCAGCGTCCATCGCGATGTTGAAAGAACCGTCGGTGACATCGCTCGGTATTCGCACAAGGACGCCGAGACATGGCGTGCTTTGATGAACCGGTTCCTCGCGCAAAAGCACGCCATCACTGCGGCCATGTTTTCACCGCCTCCTTCCTTTCCGGAGGCAGCAACCGACTTCGCCAAATCGCCTGCAGGGATGGAAGCCTATCGGTTTAGCATGCAAAGCGTCAGATCGTGGGCTAACCAGACGCTCGAAGCAGAGGCAACCAAAACTCTGTTCGGCTCGTTCGCCACCTTTCTCGGCGCGTCGCCCGACGACGCTGGTGGCGCCGAGCTTGGCTGGCTTTTCGCTTCAGTGTTACAAAACGCCGGCAACAATCTCGTCAAAGGCGGGATGCACCGCGTCACGCTCGCGCTCGCTGAACATCTCCAAGCACATGGCGGAGAAATCCGCACCAACGCCCTGGTGGAGAAAATTCTGGGCGATGCAAAGCGTGCCACTGGGGTGCGCCTGGCAAGTGGCGAAGAAATTCCTGCGAGTGAGCTTGTCGTTTCGAATGTGGACCCGAATCATCTCGTGGTGGACCTGCTCGGCAGTGAGATGTTGGGACAAGAAATTATTGAGAAGATGGAGCATTACGAGTGGGGTGATTCGGTTTTTGTGATGTTTGTTGCGCTCCAAAGTCCTGTCGCCTACAAAGCCGGGCCTGCTGCGCGACAATCTGCGCATGTTCACCTTACGGAACCGTCGCTCGACTTTTTCGCGCGGGTCTATCTGCAATGTCGCGGTGGCGCACTGCCTTCTGCGCCAATGATCGTGAGTTGGAACGACTCCGCTATCGATCCCAGCAGGGCACCGGTCGGCAGGGCGCTGATGAAATTTGTCGTCTTGAGTGTCCCCTATGTTATCACTGGTGACGCAACCGGCAGAGTACCG
>VBQB01000120.1:1637-5710 GCA_005887855.1 Verrucomicrobiota bacterium
TTACATTCCCGAGTTAAAGGCAAAAATTCTCAAGCGCGTAGCTCATTCCCCGGTTGATATCTCGCGTAGGATCATTAGCGCCGTTCGCGGTACGCTTGGACAGGGCGCGTTTCTCCCCTATCAAACCGGTTCGCTCCGCCCGATACCGGAGCTCGGGCAATACAAAACTCCGGTCCCTAATGTGTACCTGTGTAGTTCTGGCAGTCACCCCGGCCCCGGCGTGTCGATGGCGCCGGGGAGAAATGCTGCGCAGATAATCTTGGGTGATCTGGGGTTGGATTTCCGCAACGTTGCGCACCCGAGTGAATGAAAGCGATGCGAAGACGCATCGCACTCCACAGCACTTCGTGCGAAAACTCCTGAGAGCCTTTTCTTTTTTGCGAAGCTTTTTGGAGTGCGCACTGCCTGCCCGCCGTGTGCGGGCGTCCCCGCGTCATTTTCCGCGCGCATCAACCGTGACAATGGAACTAGATCGCTGAAAAGAGCGCCGTGGTCATCCCCGCTGGAATAATTCGTTGCCAAAGTTTCCGCTTTCTTCATTCTGCGCACCTTGGCATTCTGCACGCTCAAGCGGCAAGTGAAAAATTATCTCCAGCTTAATCTCAGTCTGCTTTACTGGATTTTGATTGCGCCGTTTACCGGGCAATTTTTCAAGATCGCGCCGATCTTCCGGCAAATGGTGTTCATCGGGGTTCGTGCCGCGCCGATGGTTGCGCTGACAGCCTTCAGTGTTGGCGTAACGCTGGCCATGCAGGCGGCGCATTCTCTCGAAAGCCTCGGAGCGGAGATGTACATTCCCGATCTTGTGATGCTCACGCTCCTGCGTGAGATGGGGCCGGTCCTGATTGCAGTCATCGTCATCGGTCGCAGTGGCTCTGCGGTCGCGGCCGAGCTGGGCACGATGAAAGTGTCCGAGGAGATCGAGGCACTCGAGGTAATGGCGATCAACCCGGTTCAATATCTGGTAGTACCGCGTTTTCTCGCCATGCTGCTAATGCTGCCAGCGCTGACTATCTTTGGAAATTACATCGGCATCCTCGGCGGCTGGGCTGTGTGTACCTCCGCTCTCGATTTCAACACCGCCGGCTATATCCTGCGCGCTCTGGAGAGCGCAGACACTTGGGATTTGTATTCTGGAATGATCAAGAGCGTCGTATTCGCGTGGATAATTATCACAATCTCATGCAACGCCGGGCTGAATGTCGAAGGCGGCGCCGAAGGCGTTGGTCAGGCGACAACGGCTTCAGTCGTGCAAGCTTTGCTGGCGATGCTAGTGATGAACGCCGTTCTGACAGGGATATTCTTTTTCGCCGCATGAGCGGAATAATGACGAAGCACTAATGACGAATGACGAAAGAATGACGAAATCCGAAAACCGAAACGCGCGTGTCGAAGATTGGGTTTGGGACGACGGTGCAGGAGTTGTCCGCGAAGAACCGGACACAAAGCGCGTTTACGATTTGGAAGAGCGAACCGCCCGATTTGGCGAGGCAATTATCGATTTCGCGAAAACGATTCCACAAAACCCTGTAACCAATCGCATTATCACTCAACTTATCGGCGCAGGCACCAGTGTTGGTGCCAACTACGTCGAAGCCGATGACGCCGTCTCGAAGAAAGATTTTCTCAAAAGCATTGGAACGTGCCGAAAAGAAGCGCGTGAAACGAAACATTTCCTTCGGATGTCAGCTTGCGCTGTTCCTGAATTGAAGCCGCAAGCACGCAAACTCTGGATGGAAGCCTCAGAGCTGCATCTGATCTTCTCAAGAATCTGGAGAGGCCGAAAACATGAATAAGGAGCCGAAAGCTGATCAGCGACAAAGCAACCGCGCATGGCGGTTCATTCGTCATTTGAACTTCGTCATTCCTTCGAGCTTCGTCATTCGGATTTCGTCATTCTAATCATGAGCACCAACGGAGAAACAATCATCGAAGTGGAACATCTCGTTCGGAGATTCGGTGATCGCGCCGTGCTCGATGATATTTCGTTCAACGTTAATCGTGGCGAGACGCTGGTAATCATGGGCGGCAGCGGTTGCGGTAAGAGCACTATGCTCCGGCATATGATCGGGTCCATGAAACCCACTTCGGGATCGGTGAAACTTTTTGGCGAAGAAATTACAGGAATGAACGAACGCGAGATTGAGCGTGTGCGTTTGCGATTCGGGATGCTGTTCCAATCCGGCGCACTACTCGCGTCTCTTACAGTTGGCGAGAACGTTGCTCTGCCACTAATGCAACACACCAACAAGTCGCCCGACGAAATCGAACAAATCGTGAAAGGAAAGCTCGAGATGGTGGGCCTGACGGGGTTTGAAGATCTTAAGCCGGATGAAATCAGCGGTGGAATGAAGAAGCGCGTAGGGCTTGCGCGCGCGCTTGCTCTCGATCCAGAATTGCTATTCAGCGACGAGCCAACCTCTGGGCTCGATCCAATCATGACCGCCGTGGTTGACCAGCTAACGCTGAAGTTAACTCAAGGCAGCCACATGACCGCAGTCGTCGTATCACACGATATGACTAGCGCCTTTCGCATCGCGACTCGCATGATTATGCTTGGGCATGGCTCGATTGTGGCGCAAGGCACGCCGGATGAAATTCGGAACAGTCCAAATCCGGAAGTGCAGCAATTTATCCACGGTCAGGCTGACGGGCCGATTCCGTTGAACGTTTCACAGGAAGAGCATAAGGATCAGCAACATGTTCGGCCTCGCCCGTTCCTGGGCGCGCGGTTCCGTTTTCACCACAAGCATACATGACGCGTAGCAATCTGTCCGATTTCCTCGTCGCCTTGTTCGTGATCGCGTGCAGCGTCGTCCTTCTCGCCGCGCTCACTTTCGCGCTATCGGGTTATCACCTCAAAAAACCGACACGTACCCTGCAAATCAATTACGAGGATGTAACCGGGATAAAAGTGAATTCCGAGGTGCGCTACGCCGGCGCGCCAGCCGGACGCGTGATCGCGATGCGGCATCTCACTGCGCAGGAGCGTGAAGCTAGCGCAAACAAGAAAGACTCGGTGCGGATCACGGTCAGTCTTGATGAAGGAATTCCGCCGTTGCCCAGAGATGTTACCGCCACGCTTAGCTCAGATACACTGCTGTCACCAAAATTTGTGGCACTTTCCGCGGGCACACCCGGCGGTGAGACGCTGGCAAACAACGCTTCGATCGAAGGCCATCCTGCTTACGGCTTGGAGCAAATCACTGCGGCAGCCGGCCCGCTATTCGATAATGCAAACAAGTTGATCGATAATCTCAATGTCACAGTCACCGGACTGAAGAAGGATCTGAACGACTTCACTCCTAAGCTCGGCCCACTCGCTGATTCGCTTAAGCTGGACCTGGACAACTTACAGAATGCGATCACGAATCTTGATGGCGTAGAAAAAGGTGCGAATACAGTGTTTGGCACGGCTGATACTTTCATCAAAACGACGGACAAGCAGCTTCAGGAACAGTTGAAGCAACTGCACGTGACGCTCTTGAACCTGAAGGTAGTTACCACGTACGCAAAGGAGCTTGTCGAAACGCTCGCTCAAAAACCGAACCGTATCATATTTAGCGGAAAACCAGCCACACTCACGCCCGAGAGCGAAATCCTAAGAAGCTCGAAACCGCTTCCGGCAAGAAAACCGTGATTTTAGCACTCGGAGCGCCTGCCCGCGACCTGAGGCAGTTTGCGATACCGCCACATCAATTTGAGAAAGCGAAGCGCGTCGCGCACGGGATGAATCTTGCTCACCTGATCAGTGTAAACAGTGGTGATTGGAACTGATTCGATCCGGTAACCTTTGCGGCTGGTGATGATGAGCACCTCGGTTTCGTAATCGAAACGGTCTCCCCCGCCGAGGAGCTCGGGGATCAGTTGTCGATCTACCATGCGGAAACCGCACTGCGTGTCGGGAATTTCTTGCCCACAAACACGACTGATGCGCTTGCTCATGTAGCGATTCACGATGCGCCGGAGGAATGGCATGCCGGCAACATTGTTCATACGATTGCCGATAAAGAAACTCGGCCGCTTCGCGGAGGCTACCGCCGCTATGAACCGATCAATCTCTTCGGGAAGAT
>VBQB01000121.1 GCA_005887855.1 Verrucomicrobiota bacterium
ATGCACTTATCCCACCGCGGGAACTTGTGCGCGTCATTTTTGCGGTGTCCGAGCCGAGCAGCAACTTCGCGTTGGTTTTGCCCACGGCTGGAAAAGCATTTTCTCGGAATACGCGAATGTCATCGCTTGCCCATGCGACAATCGCGCCGCCTTCGTCCTCTGTTAATGCCTTGGCAAACGCGCTCTCTGCGTTCTCCAGCGCGCGGCGCGCAAGGTCGGCATCTTCACTTTGAAGCGCTTCATTCGGCGGCGAAAGTTGGATCTCCCCAGGCGGTTTCTTCGGTTGCGGATTATCGATGCCAACATCGACAATTACTTTCCAGGACTTATCGGGCTGCCTTTTCCAAATGGAAACGAACTGACCGAACGCAATCGGCGTGCCATCGTTGGCCGAGCTTTTTATCTCCCAAGGTCCGGTAGTAACGCCGAGATCGGCGGAATTTGCGATAGTGGCGAAAATCGGCCGCCAAACTAACTTTCGACCCTTGTCTTCATAGGTCGCGTAGAATTTTTTTCCATCCTTAGGCTCGGGAGCGAAGATAATCGAATCATCGGCGAAAAATTGCAGAAACGAGTCCCGGATCCCATGCTCGACGGAAGCGCGCGAGAAATTGTTTTCTGTTGCCACCAGCGCGCGCAATGCTTGAAGCGACGTATGCTCCTCCGCACCGAGCGCGGGCAAGATCGACAATAACAATCCGACGGAAATCTTGAGGGATTTAGACAAAATGGGCAGGTGGCGGCGTCTTGACTATAAAGACCGTGAAAAGGTCATGGATAATGTCGCCACCGACGAAGATTGGAAAGTTTGTTTTTCCCGGCTTGGTCCCGGTTTGCTGCTTTTTGCGCGGCAATGGGTGCGGTCGCGGACCGACGCGGAGGACATCGTCCAGGAAGCGTTCGTTCGCTTTTGGCGGCGCAATCACAACGTCGGCAATCGTGCCCTGCTTTACGCGACAGTCCGGTCCATCGCGCTGGATCTCATTCGTCGTGACAGCCGTCGTGCGCGACGCGAAGCGCAAGCGCTTTCTGAATCAGAACAAGCCGTCGAGCCGCAGTTTGACTTGGCGGATGACTGCCAATGGGCGCTCGCCGCAGCGATGGATCGTTTGCCGCATGATCAACGCGAGGTGCTTGTCATGAAGATTTGGAACGAGCTCACGTTCGCAGAGATTGGCGCCGCTCTTCGAATTTCGCAAAACACAGCTGCCTCCCGTTATCGTTACGCATTGGCAGCATTGAAGCAGAGTGTGCAACTACGATGAATGACTTTTCGGAGATTGAGAATGAATTGACGAAGTTGCGTCCAGTGCAGCTCTCGCACGAATTCGCTGCGCGTGTCGAGCAAGCGATGGGCGATCGAGGGAGCCGCGAGGGGAAAATTATTGGCCCGGATCGTTTCCGCATCAATTCGGTTGCGCTCGGTTTCGGTCTCGCCGCCGCTGCGGTTTTCGTCTTGCTGGTGCGAGTCAGCACGGATCGCGCGCCAGGGCAGGGCGAGAAGATTGCTCAGAATTCCCCGGCGGTGGAAACAAAATCGACCTTATCCAACCAATTCATTCCGGCGGGAGCGACGCAGATCGTTTACAACACTCGGGACGAAGGATTGCACTTTGCGGACGGCTCTGAAGCGCCTATGCGCCGTGTTCGTTATCAAACCCATGAGACGTTGCGGTGGCACAATCCCGGCACCGGCGCATCAATTCGTGTTTCTTACCCGAGCGAGGAAATCGTCCTCATTCCAGTTTCTGGCCAATAATTTTCATTAACGAAATTAAACTATGAAAACAAAATCCATTGCAATCACTGTAGCCATCGCATTCCTCCCCATCGCGGGATTTGCGCAAACTCCACCAGCGCCGCCGGGACCACCAGCTCCACCGACGCCACCGGGGACGCCGGATCGACATGAAAAGATGCCGAAGGTGCCAGTGACATTTCTGGGCGTCGAGACATCAGAAGTTCCGAGTGTCGTGAGCGAGCAATTGGGGTTCGCCAAAGGGTTTGGGCTGGTCGTTGACTACGTTGTTCCAGATGGCCCTGCGGCAGCGGCCGGCGTGCAGCGGAACGACATCATCAAGATGTTAAACGATCAAATTCTGATCGATCCGAATCAGCTTTCAAAGCTCGTGCGCAGTTTCTCGGAAGGTACGACCGTGACGCTGACAGTCTTGCGCAAGGGCCAGGAACAGAAAATCACGGTGAAGCTCACGAAAAAGGAAGTCTCTCAGCGTGACGCATGGTTTCCCGAAAATCGACATGGATGGAAGGGAAATTTCAATGATCTGGGCGATCTAGGCGATCAAATGCGAGGCTTGAAAGAACAATTGGGGGATGCCCAGCACGGGATGATTCACGATGCCGTAATGAAAGCTCACGAGGAAGCGAGGCGTGCGCGTGACGAAGCCCGTCGCGCAGCCGACGAAGTCCGCATTTGGAGCAGGAATGACGGCGGGCTTAAGGCCACCAAAATCGATATTGGTAAGGCTCAGATCGTTTTCTCCGATGATAAAGGCGAGATGAAACTGGAAACAGTAGACGGGAAGAAACTGCTTACGGCCAAAGATCCACAAGGCAAACTGCTCTTTAGCGGTCCGGTCGAGACAAAGGAGGATCTCAATAAACTGCCGCCCGAGGTTCGTCAGCGTTACGAAAATTTGCAAGAACATGATCTGCCCGCGGTCGCACCGCGAGTGGATGTCGACGAAGATGAGGATTCAGCCGACGCAAACGATAATGAAGAGGAAATTCCGCAGCCTTCGGTGGAGCAAGTCTCGGCGAGCTCGTTTCCGCGGACGATGTCAATATTCGGGCGCTAACTTAAAAGGTGGCCATCGGGAGCCGCAGATCGGTTTTATGCGCTCGCCGCGCGGCGAGCGGCTCTGTAAAATTTGAGGCAGAAACTCCGTCGAGGCTTAACCCAGCTCGGCCAGCTGCTCGGCGGAGTTTGCCTCGCTTCAATGTGACGCAGCCCTCTGTGCCTGCGTCTTTTTTCTCCCAAGCGTCCGGCTGCGGCTATTTTCTGTGGTTAAATCTTGCCCCAGTTGAGCTCGTAACGGTAAAAGGCTCTGGATGGCGGCGGACCAACGAGAGATTCCAGGCGATCCGACGCCGATTATCGCGGCTGCAACGGCAATTGCACAGCTGAGCCACGCGCTACCTAAACCGCCACACGCGCGCATCGCCAATGAAGAGCAGGTTATCGTCGAAACTTTATTTCAACTCAAGGACCGACATGTTCATTCGAATCCTGATTCTTGTTTCACTGTTTTCGCTCGTTGAAATTTCGCGAGCGCAATCATCGGGATCTTCTCCCACGCCGAGAGCGCCATCGCTGGAGCAGCGTGTCGCTGATCTCGAAGCCTACATGAAGAACTCAGCGCGGGGCGCCGATGCTGCGAATGCGTCAGTCGGGTCAAACATTTCCGGCCCTGGCCCGGGTCACAACGCCTGGATGATGACCGCGGCCGCGCTCGTCCTTTTTATGACGCTTCCCGGTCTCGCTCTTTTTTACGGCGGTCTCGTTCGTGGGAAAAACGTATTGTCAATCCTGGCCCAATGT
>VBQB01000122.1 GCA_005887855.1 Verrucomicrobiota bacterium
AAGACGTAGCCGGCTTCGCGGGAAGCCTGGTGATGGTTTCCGACCAGGAAGCTCGCCTGGTTACCGTGATCATCTTTTGGGAAGGCAGCGAAGCGCGGAGGAGTTGCGCCCTGAGTTTGCGCCGCGTGCGCGCCCTTCTTGATCCTTACTTGGACCGCTGCCTGCGTACCCAAAACATGCTGGCCCACTTGCCAACGCCCGACCCTCGGAGCTACCCTGGTTCTATTGACACGCGCTTTATTGCGGGCGAGAGTATTGCGCAGGAAGCCAACGTTTGTGTCGCCTAGGGCATCTTAATAAGAAAGGACAGCGGATGACATGGGGGGAGTGCGCCGAGTCACGAGGTGTGGGTCCAGTGGATACGAAGCTTGCGGAACGAAACTGCTGCGAGAGTGCTTGTGACAGCGCCGCGGCTGTTTCCCTGGATCAGCAGGCTCTTTGCCTGAATCATTTCCTCCTTCGCTGCTACACGAAGCTGGAGGCCGTGGATCCGCGCGGCCAAAAATCCCGCGAAGAGCGCGTAGACCTCGCTTCCATGCGCGCCTTCATCGAGGAATGCTCCCATAAGGCTCTCGAAGTCAGCCTCCAGCTCGAGAATCTCACGAATCTTGAGCGCGCCCGCTTGCTGGACATTCTGCTCTGGGCCAGCGAGCTCTTCCTGGTTCTGCGCGCCCCCCGCGTGGCTCTGGAAGAAACTTCGGTATTCTCAGGAACGCACCGGGCAAAACACGCCGCTTCGCGCCGTTCCTGACTCCCAGCGTCGTTAATGACTCTGGGCCTCGCCGCACCTTTAGTTTTCGTGCGCTGGATTTTCTTCTTTGGGAGCCAAACTTGGAAACTCAGTCGTTGTCGGAGGCTCTTGGAGCGCTGTGAGAGCGGCCAACGAGGCGCACAGCCCATTCCGTCCAGGAAATTTGTTCGAGCTCGGCAAGGTAGGAATACGCCACCGGCACGACCAGCAGTGTCAACAACAAGCAAAGCGTCTGCCCCCCAATAATCGTGACGGCGATGGACGCGCGCTGCTCCGAGCCCGCGCCAATGCCAATCGCCACCGGGATAAGCCCCGCGATGATCGAAAGCGTGGTCATCAGGATGGGACGCAACCGCACCCGGTTCGCTTCGATAAGCGCTTCTTGCAACGCCATCCCTGTCGCTCGCAAGCGGTTGGTGTAGTCGACCTGCAAAATTCCGTTCTTCTTCACGATTCCCAATAAGAGAAACATGCCCAGCGCGCTCCACAAACTCAGCGCCCGCCCGGTGATCCATAAGGAAAACAGCGCGAACGGCACGCTCAGCGGCAGCGTCAACATAATGATGAACGGATAAGAAAAACTTTCGAATTGCGCCGCCAGCACCATGTACATAAAGATGGATGCCAGCAACATCGCCAGCAGCAAGTTCCAGGTGGTCTCTTCAAGAACTTTCACCTGCCCTGTAAAGTTGTAGGAATAGCCGGCCGGCAATCCGACTTCTTTGATCGCTTGGACCGTGTGAGCTGCGGCCAAGTCCAACGGATAACCGGCAGCAACGTTTGCATAAACGCTCACTTGAAATTCGCGATTGTAGCGCTGCAACGTTGCAGGTCCCGCGCCGCGCTGAATCGTGGCGACATTTTCCAGGCGCACCTGCCCCAGCTTCGTCGATGGCACCATCATGCGCGCGAGCACGTCGGGATTGTCGCGCTGCTCGGGCAGAAGTTGCATGGTCACCGGGTATTGCTCGGAGCCTTCCTTGAAGCGTGTGATTTCGTCTTCGCCGGAATAAAACAGCCTGACCGCGTCGCTTACGTCGGTCATTCGAACGCCGATGTCCGCGGCGCGCTGGCGGTCCACTTTTACCTGCAACTCCGGCGTATTGAGGTTGAGGCTCGGATTGACGTCCACCAATTCCGGGTATTTCGACATCCGGCCCGCGGCGTTCTTACTGATTTCCGCCAGCCGCGACAGTTCCGGCCCGCGAATTACCGCGGCGATAGGAAAATAAATCTCGCCGCCGAGCACGGAAGGCAGGCGCACGTTGTAGGTCATGTTGTGATAGCCGGCCAGAATCTTGCGAACCTCCGTGGCCATCTGAACGTGACTACGTTTCCGCTCGCTTCGCGCCGCCAGCACAATGAAGAGATGCGCGTGGTTCGTGGGGCCGTGCGTGAATGACTGGACCAGCGCCACCTCCGGCAGCGCCACGACGCGTTCCGCGATTTCTCGCGCCAGCTTGGTGGTTCTTTCCAAAGAAGTGCCTTCGGGCAGCGTATAGGAGCTGATCAACTCGGACTGGTCATCCGCGGGAATCCAGTCGCGCCCAACTAGATGATAGAAACCGAAGGTCGAGAGAAACGTGAGCACACAAATCACCAGGATGGTGCGGCGATGGGCGAGAGACCAGCGCAGTGTCCTCAGATAAGACTCTTCGACGGAATGCAGGAATCCTTCGGAGTGCGCTTTTTTCTCCTTGCCGCCTAATCTCAGCATGCGCGAACTCATCATCGGCGTGAGTGTGAACGCCACCAGCAGCGACACCATAATGGCCATCGCCATGGTCCACCCAAAGGAGTTCACGTACTTCCGCGCGTAGCCGGTCATAAACGCGATAGGCAGGAAAATAATCACCAGCGAGAGCGTTGTGGCCATGACTGCCAGTCCGATTTCCTTGGTGGCTTCGATCGCTGCTTGAACGCGGTCTCTTCCCTTCTCTTCCATGTAGCGAAAAATGTTTTCCAGCACGATGATGGCGTCGTCGATCACGATGCCCACCGCCAGCGTCAACGCCAGCAGCGTCATGTTGTTGAGCGAAAAGTCCATCCCACGCATAAGTGTGAATGTGGCAATCACCGACGCTGGGATGGCGACTGCCGCAATCACGACGGCGCGCCAGTTGCGGATAAATACCCAGACGATGAAGCTCGCGAGAATGCTGCCCAAGATCAGGTGTTCGAGCAGCGAATGGACAGACGCTTTGATGAAATCGGAAATGTCGTGTACGATTTGAAGTTGAACTCCCGGCGGCAGTTGCGAACGCAGCTCCTGCACTTTCTTTCTTACGTCGTCCGCCACGCGAACAGTATTCACGCCCGACTGCCGAAGCACCTGGATGGAGACCACATCCTGTCCTGGCTCGAACTTGCGGAACAGCGCCGACCAAGTGCGCAGTTCCTGCGCCCCGTCTTCCACCTGCGCAACGTCCCGCACGCGCACTGGTGTTCCTCCGCGCGTGCCAATCACGATTTCGCCGAATTGTTCCGCGGAGGTCACGCGACCCAGCGTGCGCAGACCCAGCTCTTGCGGGCCAGTGATCATGCGCCCGCCCGGGGCCTCGATGTTTTCCCGTTGCAGGGCTTCGCGCACGTCCAGCACGGTGAAATTGTGCGCGGTCAGCTTCTGTGCATCGAGGAATACGCGGATTTGCCGCCCCTGCCCGCCATTGAGGTCCACACTTCCTACGCCGTCCACGGTCTGAATCGCGCGGCGCACCTGTTTGTCGGCGATTTCCGTTAACTCGCGGCGGCTCATCGAGCCACTCACCAGTAGCGTCAGGATGGGATCCGATTGTGGGTCGAGCTTGGTGATGATGGGCGGCAGCGTGTCGCGCGGCAGCCGGTCGATCGCTCCCGCTACTTTCTCGCGAATATCCTGCGCGGCACCCTCGATATCGCGCTCGAGCACGAACGTGCATGTGATATTCGCGAAGCCCTCGAACGAATACACGTTGATTTCGTCGATTCCGCTGACGGAGGAGATGGCATCCTCCAGCGGCAAAACTACCCCGGTCACCACTTCTTCGGGAGTCGCACCGGGAAGCCGGACCTCGACGTTTACCGTAGCCGGATCAGCT
>VBQB01000046.1 GCA_005887855.1 Verrucomicrobiota bacterium
CAGTTGCTCCCGCGACAAAGCTTCTGCCCTTTTCGAGGAAATGGCCGCCATGCTTTCGGCTAGGTCGATTTCGAGACGCGCTGTGTACGCTCGACTCGTCGCGCGCAAGTCGCGCCGAATGGCGGCCAGCTCCCCTGCAAGCATCGTCACAGGAGAGCTTTCGTGCCGCTTTTTCGGTCGCTTTCTCTTTTTCATTTTCCGGCGACGGGTGTCAGCGGCAGCGCCGTTCGTCGATGGACAGAAGCTAGCGTGGCGGGGAACCGATTACAATTTACCATTTCGAGCGCGCCATCTTCGCGTTCGATCAGCGCGGAACAACTCTCCACCCAATCCCCACAGTTGTAATAGGTGACGGCGTCGAATTGCCGGATCGTCGCGCTGTGGATGTGCCCGCAGAGGACAGCATCTACAGAAAATTTCTTCGCATAACGCACGATCTCTTCTTCGAACCTGGCGATAAAGCTGACTGCGTCTTTTACACGCTTTTTCGCATAGGCGCTGAGCGACCAATAACCGAGGCCGAATCGGCGGCGCACGAAATTGATGAAGGGATTCAGCGAGAGCAAAAACTGGTAGCCAACGTCGCCTGCGAACGCGAGCCATTTCACGTTTTGTACCACCGTGTCGAGCTCATGGCCGTGAATGATGAGCATGCGCTGGCCATCCGCCAGGCGATGAATGGCATGTTTCTGCACGGTGATGTGGCCGTAGGCGCCGTAGAACTTGGCAAGCAAATCGTCGTGATTGCCAGGGATGTAAACGATCCGTGTGCCTTTGCGCGACTTGCGCAGAATCTTTTGAATGACGTCGTTATGCTGTTGCGGCCAATAAATCCCGCGCCGCAGCTGCCAGATGTCGATCAAATCACCGACAATGTAGAGCGTCTCGAATTCGTATTCGCGCAGAAAATCGAGCAGCGCGCCGGCGTTGGCACCGCGGGTGCCCAAATGCACGTCTGAGATCCACGCCGTCCGCACGCGTCGAGCCCCGCCCCATTCAGCCCGAGGCGGTTCGAAGGAAAATCGAGGAGCGGTTAGGATCGACATTGGAGGTGATGAAAACTCGTTAATGGCGAAAAGCCCACCGAGCGCTCTCCCGGCAGGCCTTCGCTAACCTAACTGCCTTGTGCTTAATCAGTTGGAAGTAAGTTCTTAGAACATCACCTGCACACGCCCGATGACTTCATCGAATCGATCCTCGCCAAACTGAGGATTCGTTTCCCGGAAATCGGACCAGGTATGAATATAATTGACCATCAACTTGAGGTCGTCGCCGTGAATGTAGTAATTCAGCCCTCCGGTGATGGACTGGATGCCGTCGTTACCCTTTTGCCCGGGATTGAGGTGTTCCCACCGAGCCGCCAATTGAAGCTTCTTCGGGATCAGGAAATAGCCTCCCGTAACATAGAATCCGTCGGTCGTGAACTTGGAGAACTCCGGTGCTACACCATTGGGCGTGCGAGGATGAACCCTTTCCTGAAGAAATTCGCCGATTAAATCAAACGGACCCAGTTTGAGCCAGGCGTCCACGCTCCATGCCGTTCTTTCGTCCGCTTTCGGCAGAACAAACGGCGAGAGGGACCCATCGTCATTGACCAACAGAGTTAAGCTCTGCGAGATGTTTGTACCCGCGTCGTCGCGACTGTTGAGAACGTCAGCGCCAAGCTTGAGACTAGATTCTTGCCCCCATATTTTGCTCTTGAAAAGGGTCGACTCCAGGCGGCCGACATACATGAAGTTATTGTTGTCGTTGTTGGTGATGTTGCGGCCGTTTCCGTTGAAGATGCCAGCGTAATACGTCAGCAAGTCCTTTTCATCCGGCCAGACGCTGGCGAATGGCTTTCCCCACAGCTGAATCCCGATCTGTCGCTCCGGTGTGATTGCCCCGGTAGGCAAACTGCGCTCGATAATGTATAGGGAAGTATCTGGTGTGAGCTGCTCCAACCCGAACGGCGCTTTCCATTGGCCGATCTTGATTTGCGCCTCCGGGTACTGGTGCCAGTTGAGGAAAATATCCGTCCCCGAAAACGCCGTGCGGCTGGAGTTGATGCCATCGCTCTGCCCAAAGTCGCCTTCAATCTTGAAATCGAATTGCTCCGCAAAATCGCCAGTCAGATTGATACGCGCCCGGCGCAGGCGGAACCGATCCTTTAGCGCAGTCTGACCAAAACGCCCCTCGAACGCGGACACGTCGCCATCCTCAAAGTTAACCTGAATGAATCCGCCCAGGACCAGTTTTAATTCCGGCCCGCGCTGTTGAACGTAAACCGGCGGTTTCTCTTCTTGGACGACGGCCTTCTCGACATACGTTTTTCCGTCGTAAGTGACTTTCGTCTTCATTTTGCCTTCAGGCGGAGACTCAGCCTGTTTTTTCAAACTACTGATTTCCTGTTTGAGCTCGGCGACCGCGCGCTCCAGTTCCTGGATCCGCTTGGATTCAGAGGATGTTTGCGCGCCAAGCGGTTGCGCGACGAACGAAATAACTGCAGCCAGGCTCGCGCCCGCTGTCCGTGAGACGAACTTCTTGATGAACATTAGTTTCTCCTTGGTTTTCGGTGGTTTAAATCGTGACGCAGACCGCCTCGTGAGCTGTCCGCTTTGTCGAACGGAGGCACGCTAAAAGCCGATTGTTACAGGCGTATGGCGGCGACGTAACAATTGCGTGAACTCGCGCGAGCGGGAGCCGCGCGCTAGGCGGTAACGCAGCTAGGTAGCCGGCACGAGCTCGGGAACGCGCTGCCATCGTTCGCTCTTATGGGAGGCAGGCGTCCTCGACGGCGGCTGATGGCGTCGTATCATCAAGCCGAGTGCGCCGCCAAAGAACAAGTTGCGTTGCGATGGTCTGCTTTGCCCTCGTGGCCTGCGCAACGCGCTCATCGCTCGCGGAGCGGCCGATTGAACAAGCGCCGTCGGACGCTCTGCGCATTCCAGCCTCGCGCTTTCACGATCCCACCCTGAAATCGCAAGTTGTCGATCTTGGCAGCGGCATTGGTCCGGATGAAGCAGCCACAATCGCCGTTTATGCGAATCCGGCGTTACGCGCGATTCGTGACCGGCGTGGACTTGCGGCGGCGCAATTGATTCAGGCGGGAATTTTACCGAACCCGCTCCTTTCCTACGCACGCGACTTCGTCACAGGAGGCAACACAGCGGGTGCGGTCACCGCGTACACTTTTAGCGCGGGCTGGGAGTTCAGCGCGCTCGTTCCGTTTTTGCCGAAGCAGGCCGCCGCTCGAAAAAATTTCCGCTCGGTCGATTTGGATGTCGCTTGGCAGGAATGGCAAATCGCGGTCAATGCGCGCACTGCGGTTTATCGCGTCCTCGCATTGGATGCGCAGGTTGTGCGTGCGCGCGAAGCCACCAACGGATTGCAGGGGAGCACCGACGCGATGCGCGAAGCGGTGAACGCGCACGAGAAGACGGTGCTCGAATTGGCGGCCGTCGAGTCGGCGAGCCAGGATTCGCGTGCCACCATGCTTGCCCTGGAGCAGGAATTCGGGAAACAGCGTCTTGGCTTGAACAAAATTTTGGGAGCGGAACCGGAAAACAACGTTCGTTTGCGCGCCGGGCTAACTTTGCCGACACATGTCGAGCCTCCAAACGAGCGCGATTTACTTAACCATGTTGAGTCGCGCCGGCTGGATCTTCTCGGATTGCGCCAGGGTTACGAGAGCCAGGATGCAACTGTACGAGCCGCCATCCTCGCACAATTTCCGAGGATATCGCTGGCGTTTGTCCGCGCCAAGGACAATACCAATGTACAGAGTAGCGGTTTCAATGTCGCGATCGATGTGCCAATCTTCGATCGCAACCAGGGCGTGATTGCAACGGAACGCGCGACGCGCCAGAGATTGCTCGACGAATATCATCAGCGCGCTTTCGAAGCGCGTTCCGATGTCGCCGCGGCGATTGCGGATATTCGTTCGCTGGATCGACAACTGGCCGCCGCGGAAGAAGCGCTGCCGCTGCTCGAAAAGCTCGTTGATTCCGCGCAAACCGCGATCGAGCAGCGCAACGCCGACGTGCTCAGTTATTACACCGCGCGCAGCAACTTGCTGCAAAAACGAATTCAGCTGATCAAACTCCAGGAGCAATTGCTCGAAGCGCACACTGCGTTGGAGATCGCTTCTGGTCGTTATCTCCCAATAAACGCGGCACTGACGAAATGAAAAAACGAATCATCATCGGCGCGATCGTGCTCGTCTTGATCGTCGCTGGAGTCGTTTGGATGCAACAACGGTTCGGGATCGGGAAAGAGGAAAAGACAACTGGCCCCATCGCGCACGTGCAGGTTGCGAAGTTGGAACGAAAAACAATCACCGAAAAAGTGATCGTTTACGGAAGCGTAGTGGCGCAGCCCGGCAAAACTCATTCCGTTTCGATTGCCTTTGAAACGCGCGTGCGACACATCCTGGTCGCGCCCGGCCAATTCGTGCAGGAGAACGATCCGCTGATCGAGATCGAGCTGAGCCCAGGGGCGCAAGTCCAATTCCAGCAAGCCAAGAATGCGGCGGAAGCTGCCCGGAAAGAACTCAAACAAACGCAAGAGCGCTTTAATTTGAAACTCGCCACGAATCAGGATTTGAGCGCTGCGGAAAAAACCGCGCGCGACGCGGAGGCGCAGCTCACTGCTTTGCAGCGCGCCGGCGCCGGAGGTGACAACCGGATTCACTCCGATATCTCGGGTGTGATTGCCAAAGTGGACGCGCAAGACGGACAGATTGTTCCGCCCGGCGGGCCGCTGGTCGAGATTGTTGCCGAAAACGAAATCGAAGTGAAACTCGGCGTCGAACCGGAAGATCTTTCGGCGGCCCAACAAGGCGCGCTCATCACGATTTTTCCGGTAAACGATCCAACGGCCGCCCAGGTGGAGGGATCTATTCGTCTCGTGACGCGCCGGATCGATCCGACCACGCGGCTGGTCGATGTTTATGTCGCGCTGCCGGAGGGAACAAAACTGTTGCTGGACCAATACGTGCGCGGCGAAATCCAGCGCGTGGAAGGAAACGCGCTGGTCGTGCGGCGCTCCGCCGTTTTGCCTAACGAATCTCGTGAATTCAGAGTGTTCACGGTCGCACATAATAGGGCGGTCATGCACACGGTGAAGATCGGTGCGGAAAATCCCAGGGAAATGCAGGTGATCGCGGACGATCTTCACCCCGGTGACTTGGTCGTGACTGTGGGCAATTACGAGCTGGAAGACGGGATGGCCGTGGAAATCAAAAAATGAGCCTCAGTGCGTGGGCGCACGGCCATGCGCGTTCCATTTTATTTTTGCTCGGTGCGCTTGCACTGGCTGGCGCAGTAGTCAGTTTTTTTCTGCCGGTTGCGCTTTTTCCGCGCGTGAGTTTTCCGCGCGTTCGCGTCACGCTCGATGCCGGCGACCGGCCGGCCGAGCGGATGACCGTTGAAGTTACGACGCCGGTCGAGGAAGCGGTGCGCGCTATTCCGGGCGTGCGCAGCATAAGATCGACAACCAGCCGCGGCACGGCAGAAATTTCCATCAATTTTGATTGGGGCGAAGACATGGTGGCCGCCATGCTCCAATGCCAGTCGCAAGTGAATAAGATTCTGCCGACTCTTCCAGCCGGCACTTCATTCGAAATCGAGCGCATGGATCCGACGGTGTTCCCGGTGATCGCCTACAGTCTCACTTCCGATTCGCATTCGCTGGTCGAGCTGCGCGATCTGGCACTGTACACGTTGCGGCCCGCACTTTCCACCGTTCAAGGCGTCGCCCGCGTCGGCGTTCAAGGGGGTCGCGTCGAAGAATACCGGGTGACTGTCGATCCAGACAAATTGCAATCGTACAAGATGACGCTGGCCGAAGTCGCCAGCGCACTCTCGGCGTCGAATGTTTTGGTCGCGGTCGGCCGGCTCGAACAGTACGACAAACTTTACCTTGTCGTTTCGGACACCCGTTTCAAGAAGTTCGACGAAATCGAGCACACAGTGCTGCGCTCAAATCCCGACGGGGTGGTTCTGCTCGATGACGTCGCCGCGGTTGAGCACTCAACCGAGCCGCAATGGATTCGCGTAACCGCCGATGGCCGCGACGCCGTGCTTTTCCAGGTTTATCAGCAGCCGTCTGGAAACACGGTCGATATCGCGCGCGGCATCAAGGCGAAGTTACGCGAAATCAAGAAACAAATTCCCGAAGGAGTAAAGATCGCCGACTGGTACGATCAAGGCGACCTGATCACCGCATCCGAACACAGCACGCGCGACGCAGTGCTGATCGGCATCGCTCTTGCCGCGTTCGTCCTGCTTATCTTTCTCCGCGATTGGAAAGTCACTTTGATCGCGACCATGACTGTGCCGGTCGTGCTGGCCGCTACGATCGTGCTTCTTTACGCACTGAAAATGAGTTTCAATATCATGACTCTCGGCGGCATGGCAGCTGCCGTCGGACTCATCATCGATGACGCGATCGTGATGGTGGAACACATCGTCCGTCGCGTGCGCGGCATGCGTAAAGGCGATCCTCGCTCGCGCGTGTTGAGCGCGGCCAGCGAATTTACCAACCCGCTGGCCGGTTCTTCTGCAGCAACGATCATCATTTTCACGCCCCTGGCATTTCTAACTGGAGTCACCGGCGCATTTTTTAAAGCGCTTTCCCTGACGATGGCCGCGAGTCTCATCATCTCGTTCGTTGTCGCGTGGCTGGCCGTGCCGATCCTGTGTGCGGCATTGCTGAAACAAAAAGACGCTGAGCTGGAGGAGCACGGAACTTTCACGCGCCGTGTGCACGAAGTTTATCGCCAAAAGATGCAACGCCTTCTCCGGCGTCCGCTTTTCGTCGCCTTGTTTTTGGTCCCGCTGTTGTTGCTTGGTTTCATCGCATTCAAGAACGTCGGCTCCGGCTTCATGCCGGTGATGGACGAAGGCGGGTTTATTCTCGATTACATTTCCCCGGCGGGGACTTCGCTCGAGGAAACCGATCGCCTTCTTCGCCAGGTCGAATCGGTGCTGCAAGAGACGCCGGAAGTGCAGACCTATTCGCGCCGCACCGGCTTGCAACTCGGTGGCGGTATCACCGAGGCGAATACGGGCGACTTTTTCGTTCGCTTAAAGCCGTTCCCGCGCCGCGGAATTGAAGAAGTGATGGACGATGTTCGCGGTGAAATCGAAAAGCATATTCCCGGTCTTCAGGTGGAGCTGCTGCAATTGATGGAAGATTTGATCGGCGATCTCACCAGCGTGCCACAGCCGATTGAGATCAAGCTTTATTCTGATGACGAACAACTCCTGCGCACGCTTCCGCCGCGAGTGGCCGACACGATTTCGAAAGTTCGCGGCGTAGTCGAGGTTAAGAACGGAATCGTGCCGGCAGGCGACGCGCTCAACATTCAGGTCGATCGCGTAAAGGCCGGCCTCGAAGGCATGGACCCGGAGGCGATCACCAAAGCGCTGGATGATTTCTTGACCGGCAATGTGACGACCCACATTCAACAGGGGCCGAAGTTGGTCGGCGTCCGCGTTTGGATTCCGCGAGACGCGCGCGACACCATGCGCAACATCGACAATCTCCTTTTGCGCGCGCCCGATGGCCATTTGTTTCCGCTCAAACGCGTGGCCACGCTCGTCCCTGTCAGCGGCGAGCCCGAGATCATGCGCGACGATCTCAAACGGATGGTCGCAGTGACCGCGCGCATCAGCGGCCGGGATCTCGGTTCGACCGTAAGCGATGTGCAACGGACGCTCACCAGATCCGGCGTCATTCCCAACAACGTGCTCTACACTTTCGGCGGCCTTTACGAACAACAACAAATCGCCTTCCGTGGCCTAACGATCATTTTGATCGCCGCAATCGTCCTCGTTTTTCTGCTCCTGCTTTTTCTCTACGAAAATTTCGGGGTCGCCATCGCGATGTTGCTCATCCCGCTGTTCGCCGTCGCTGGAGTCTTCATCGGCCTCTGGGCCACCGGCACCGAATTCAATATCACCTCGCGGATGGGCATGACCATGATCGTCGGTATCGTAACCGAGATCGCGATTTTCTATTACTCTGAATTTCTTTCGTTGCCTGCCAGCGGCGACCGTTTCATTCTCGCGGGAATCAATCGGATGCGCGCGATCTTGATGACCACTTTCGCAGCGATCCTGGCGCTATCGCCGTTAGCGCTCGGCATCGGTCACGGTTCCGCCATGCAGCAACCGCTGGCGATCGCCATTATCTCGGGACTGATCTTTTCGCTGCCACTCGTGTTAATCGTGCTGCCTGCACTGCTCGCCATCTTCGAGACAGGGGAGCAGCCGGTAACCCATCAGAATGACGCTCGTTAGGGTTTCGCCGACTCGGCCGGGCCGTAAACTAAGAGCTTCAACGTGTTCGGCACAATCATTGGCCGGCTTGGAGATGCACCGGGCGCTGGCGAAGGCGGCGGATGAAATTGCGCCGTGGGCAAATAGATCCGATGCGTCTGCGGATCGAGCGCGATCGTGCGCGCGCCGCGCTCCGTCTTGAGCGTTTGGATGGTTGTAAGTCTCTGCGGAGTTTCTTCTTTCGCGATCGTCGTGGTTCCATCGCCGCATGATGCAAACGCGAGTTGCGTCGCGTCGTCGAATGCGCAGCCATCAACGCCGTCGCCGATCGGCACCGTGGCAACAACTTTTCCAGTTTCAGTGTCGAGCATCGCCATCAATTTGTTATGACAGCCGACGAACAACCGGTGATGCGTCGCGTCGAACGCCATTCCAGTTGGCTCGGTGCCCGGCGCGAGTGACCAGCGCGCCACCACTTCGTGCTTTGCCGCGTCGATGACCGCGACTTCGCTTTTGTCTTCCACATTACAGTAAATACGTTCTGCCGCGCTGTCGGTTGCCGCGAACTCCGGGTTGCCACCGAGCGCGATCGTGTTGACTACGCCTGCCGTTTTTGCGTTGATCACAGTCGCCGAATTTCCGCTGTGGTTGAAAACGTAAATTTCGCCGTGACGCGGCTCGTAAACGAGCGCGTCGGGATTCGCGCCGGTGTCTATTTTCGAAATCGTGCGAAGCGTCTTTAGATCGACAACGCTCACTTTCGATTCCTTGCCATTCGACGAGAAACCGCGCTCCAAATCCGGCACGACGATAAGCCCGTGAACGCCAGGCGTGTCGCCGATCTCGCCGATCACGGCGTTCTTCGTAAGATCGACAACGACGACTTTCGTCGCGTGCGAGAGATAGAGACGATGCCCCGCCGCATCGACGGTCACATAATCCCAGCCGCCCTCGCCGCCGATTGGGATTTCATTGAGAAATTTGTACGCTTCTTCAGCGGCAGCAGTCCCGCATAACAACGCAACCGAAAACCCTAACGCTGCCAGAGCCTTCAGATGCATCAGACGTCGGGGTCTGCGTTTTTACTTCGGCGTTGCCGTGGGACTCGTCGCTGTTGCCACCGGCGCTGCAGTTGGCGAAGCGACGGCCTGCGCAGCCGACGATGACGCGGTCGCTGGACTTGCACTCCCCTGAGACAAAACGCCAGCGCCAGACTCCGGCGATGCGGAAGAACCGGGTGGAGCCTGAACCGGCGCTGGAGAGGAATTAGGCGAAAGTTGAGGAGCGGCCGTCGGCGCAGGAGAGATTTGCGGTGCCGCTTGCGTCTTCATCAGCTCGCGCCGAAATGCGCTGCCGCCTGCCGTGCTCTTATGGGCATAAAGGATCGACAACGCAAAGGTGAGCGCAAAAAAAATGCCAGCCATCCAGGCCGTGAACTTCACCAGCACGTTTGTGGTTTGTGCGCCAAAAATATTTTCCGTAACGCCCCCGCCAAATGCCGCGCCCAAGCCTTCGCTCTTCGGCCGCTGCATCAAAATTACGAGCATCATGAGCAGCGCCACGAGCACATAGAGCACTAGAAGTATATTGATCAGGAGGTTCATCCGGACGAAGAATATTGCCGAAGGTGGAGCGGAAGCAAACGTCCAACCCGCCTTCGCAAAGCTACGGACGCGGCGCTACTGAACATCGAACATCAAACTCAGAGGAGTTCGGCGTTGGGCGTTCGATGTTCGATGTTAGGTGTTTTTTCCTTAATCGTGTTCCAAATTGCGTCCAGCTCGGCAAGCTCGACATCACCAAGCCGTTTGCCTTGTGCTTGCAGCTTGTCCTCGAGCCGATTGAATCGCGTGACGAACTTGTCCGTCGCGGTTTGCAGAGCGCTCTCGGCATCGAGTTTGCATTTGCGCGCTAGATTGACGACCGCGAACAACAAATCGCCGATCTCATCCTCAATCTCATCGCACGGGCTTCCGGACCGTGAAGCATCGGCAGGATGTTGATGCCACGACTCAATCGCTGATTTTGTTTCGCCCAGTTCTTCTTCAACTTTTTCGATCACATCGCGCAGCTCGCTCCAATCGAAATTGACGCGGGCCACTTTCGATTGCGCTTTTTGCGCGCGCATCAAGGCGGGCAACGCCTCCGGCAAACCATCGAGATAATGTCTGCCTGTTTTTTCCGAACGCTTGATCGATTCCCATTGTTTCAGCACTGCGCCGCTGTCGCGCACATCGCTTTTGCCAAAGACATGCGGGTGACGCCGGATGAGTTTCTCCGTCACGTCACCGAGAACATTGTCGATATCGAATCGCTGCTCTTCCTGCGCGATTTCCGCGTGCATCACGATGAGCAGGAGAAGATCGCCCAATTCTTCGCGGAAATTTGCGCTGTCATTCGCGCGCATCGCTCCGGCTACTTCGTAAGCCTCTTCAATCAAGGCGGGCAGAAGCGACTCATGTGTCTGTTCGCGGTCCCAGGGACAACCGCCCGGCGCCCGCAATTTCGCGACGATCTCGCAGAGTTTTTCAAACGCGGTCATTTCGAGCGGAGCGCCGCGGAGTCAAGAAGTCCCGCAGCGCTACCTTTGAGTTCCATCACGGGATTCCTCCACCCATTCGACTTCGCTCAGGGCAAGACTTTCGCTCGGAATGACATTCCTTCAAATCCGCCACAGCGAGCGGTGCGTGCCGAATTCTGAAATTTCGCCGGAAGATTTGCGGCTGACGTAAATCGTGATTGCAGTCACGCTGACGAGAGTACCAGCAAAAACGAAGGCAACTAGCCAGGAAGGAATGTGTCCGATGCGTAGCGCGTGGTAAAACGAGGGCAGGTCGTCAATCGGCGCGCTCGCGTGCAAGAATATTTTCGTCACCCACGCGATCATAATGAGAATGAAAATGAAAACGTAGTTGCGCTTCAATCGTCGCCCGACCGCTTCCAGTTTGCTGATTTTGAAGCAGGGCAAGATCAAATCTTCGCAAACGAGCTTTTTCCATTCGCCTTGGAGCATCTCGCGATTTTCCATCACCATGGGCACCAGGAAATGCGCTTCCAGCATCCGGATGCGGGCGCGGAACGCGTCGTAGAAGCGGTAACGGCGCGCCTCAATCCAGAGCATCGCCCAGACGATGGCGAGATTAAAAAAGAAAATGATGTGCGGCACTTCGCGAGTGGTAAAGGCGATCGTGATGATAGCGGTGCTGCTGGTGATCGCCCAATTAGTGGTGATGTCGAGCCGCTGCCGCCAGACCATGATCCGGCCCATCTCGCCGCGATAAAAATGCGACATCGCGTTAACGTATCCCGGATCATAAATGCTGCGCTGCAACGAGACCGTCGCCTCCTCATTCGATTCGTTTGCTATCTTTTCAGTTGCCACGGCTATCAGATTAACTGGATAACTGGCTTTGCCCGGATAATCCAATAAATCTCGCTGCCGCCAATGGCTATCGCGCTGCCCGATCTTGTCGATGAAAAGCAGGTAATCCTGCGATTGCGTTCCCGAAAACCGGGGAATGCGCTGCGCGAGATCGTTCAGTTGCTCGCGAACAATGGGAAGATCGAGGATCCTGAAAAATTTCTCGAGCAAGTGCTCGCGCGGGAGCACGCACATCCCAGCGTAGTGGAGTATGGCGTTGTGTTCCCGCATGCACGCACGGACTTGGTTGATGAAATCGTTCTTGGCATCGGGCGCAGCCGGGCCGGTATTCCATTTGGCGAAAACGGAGTACGCGCGCGGCTGATTTTCGTGATCGGCGTGCCGCAGCTGTTGGTCAATGATTATCTGATCTGTGTCGGAACGCTGGCGCGGATTGTAAAAGATCATGCCACGCGATCGACGCTGCTTCGTGCCGAAACTCCGCGTGAATTTCTGGATGCACTCACAGCGGAAACGTTGTAGCCGGTGTCACCGACCACGGGTGGGCCATCAACGGACACCTGCCGATCGACGCTTCGCGCGACTCGTTGCAAATTTCTGCGCTCCGCTTTTTTACGCCCACCTTCGTTCCGCCCGTCTGAATATTTTCCCCCGGATCGAGACGGCGGGGCTTGCGGCCCGAGCGATCGACGCCGATGCATTGTCTTGCGTCCCGCCATACTTTAGATTCGAAACTGAGCAGCCAAGAGAGCGCATGTGGTATCCCCGACGCTTTCGGAGCCGGCCGGAGTCATCGACCCAGGCTACAGCTACACGGCCACGGGCTCGTCTTTGATTTCGCCCGCCGAAGCAATCGCGCGCTTGCTCATTCGGTATCGCCAGATCGTAAACGCAACGAATAAAAGATCGAGAATGACAAATGTTGCCACGTAGGTCTCGCCGCCGATGCCGAACCCATAGCTGTGCAAACCTTTTCCGAGGACAAAATTCACGCCGTACCACGCCATCAAGACCGCGAGAAAACAGACCACGCTCGCGACCACCAAACCGAACTCGGTCCACCAACCGGCCAGCCGGCCGTGCAAGGTGAGGATGTAACAGAGCAGCGCGATCAGCGCCCAAGTTTCCTTCGGATCCCAGCCCCAAAAACGTCCCCAGGAGTAATTCGCCCAGACGCCGCCCAGGATCGTTCCCGCGGCGAGCAAGAGCACGCCGAGCTGGAGGACGCGATAAAGCCAGAAATGCATTGGGGCGTCCACACTCGCCGCCGCCGGATTGCGTGCATAGCGCCAGAGCAGAATGTGCCCAAAGCTCATCGCCAGTGCGAATGCCGCATAGCTCAGCGTGATCGTGAGCACATGAATGGTGAGCCAAAAATTATCGCGCAACACGGGAACGAGCGGATCGATGCTCGAGGGCATCGCGATTGGCATCTGATGAACGAGCAGCAGCGCGATCAGCGTCACCGGCAACGCCGCGAGAAGATATACTGGTGTGCGATAACGCGCGAAGAAGATCATCCCGAAGAAGGACACCGCGAATGACACCCAGATGATTGATTCATACATGTTCGTGACTGGCGGGCGGCCAGCGATTAGACAACGCATCACAATTCCGCTGGCCTGAAATGCGACACCGAGAAGCGCAATCGCTACGCCGACGTTCTGCAACGCGCGTCCGCGTTTGCGCAGGTGTGCCGCGATTAAAATTACGAGCGCGATCCCGTAACACCAGATCGCGCGATAAAATCCTTCGAAATGGTTGTAGAAATACTCGAGCCGCAGTTGTCGTTCCCGCGGATAAATCGACGGACTGAACTTTCGTAAATTGTCCTGCAACTGACGCGCGGCTGAGCTGAAATTGAATGCGTCGGCCTCCGTATAGGCGCGCATCATTTTTGTCAGTTCGGCGAAGGCCGGAGCGAGCTGCGTTTCGTTGTAGTAAGCCGCGACTGCCGCCGGATCGGGCACTACCCACGCATCCGTTTCCCTTTGCGGCGATGGAACGATGAGCAACGCGTTTCCATTCATCACATTTCCAAGCAACGCCAATCGGTCATTTACGCTGAGGGCCTCTTGCTGAACCCGGTCGAGCGTTTTCTCCGCGCGCTTGAGAGCGCGCGCCTCGCTCGCGATCCGCTTCAACTCCGCTGACCCGGTCATTTGCGCAAACGAAAATCTTCGCTGTGTTTTATCGAGCCCGAGCTGCTCGATTAGTTTGCCTAACGAAATCAGCACCATTGGCTCGTTTTTCCAATCGCGCGTGTCGAGCAGTGCCGACAAAACAAAATCGTTCGGCTGCCATTTCCGGCTTACGCCGTCCCCCATCCTGTATCGCAAGTAAACCGAATTGCTTGAAATCCAGACCACCACTATTCGCAGCGGGCGGATCAGACTGCCCATAACCAACGCTCCTAAAAAGCATGCTAGCCGCTGCGACGAACATGAATATGCGCGTTCTCAAGCGGAGCGAATGTAGTCCTCGCCGCGCGGGCTTCAATGATTACCTCAGGCAGTACAGGGAACTCGTAAAGAGCACCTTCAAGCGTCCGGCGATTTTTGGGTACATGATTGGCAACGAGATATTCGATGAAGTAACCCAGAATCCTCAGTTTTGGCTGACTTATTCGTTTCCGTTTGCGTAAGATTAAATAAATCAGCTAACGTAAGAGCCGTGTTCAGCTTGACGATGCTCGGCAGCGGCAGTGCGGGAAACAGCGCACTCGTCGCGACGGATTATTGTAAAATTCTTGTCGATGGCGGGCTGAGCGCGCGGCAGTTGGTGTTGCGTCTGGCGCAGTGCGGCGTTACGCCCGAACAGCTTGATGGCGTGCTCCTCACCCACGAACACGGCGATCACGTTTGCGGGCTCGAAGTCCTCTGCCGCAAATTTGACGTGCCGATTTATTGCAACGCGCTGACAGCGGAAGCGATTCGGTGCGACGGGTTATTCGAGCGACATCGTAACTGGCGAATCTTTCGGACCGGGTCGGCGTTCTCCATTTACGACGTCACGGTGCAAACTTTCCCGGTGCCGCATGACGCGGTAGACCCGCTCGGCTTTGTCTTTCACGCGGGCTCGGGTGGTCTCGGTTTCATCACCGATCTCGGTTATCCGACGAAAATGCTGATCGAACGATTGCGCCAAGTGCAGACGCTGGTGATCGAAACCAATCATCACGAAAAACTTTTGCAG